>URPG01000054.1 GCA_900549675.1 uncultured Oscillospiraceae bacterium
AAGAAGCCAGAAAAGCATTGCTCAGCGGTGTAAACCAGCTGTCTGATACCGTTAAAATCACATTGGGCCCGAAAGGCAGAAATGTTGTTTTAGATAAAAAATTTGGTGCTCCGCTCATTACCAATGATGGTGTAACCATTGCAAAAGAAGTTGAGTTAAAAGATCCTTATGAAAATATGGGAGCTCAGCTTGTAAAAGAAGTAGCCACTAAAACCAATGATGTTGCCGGAGACGGTACAACAACAGGTACTCTTTTGGCACAAGCTTTAATCCGTGAAGGCATGAAAAACGTCACAGCCGGTGCTAATCCCATGGTATTGAGAAAAGGTGTTCAGAAAGCAACAGAGGTTGCAGTTGATGCAATTCTGAAAAATTCTCAAAAAGTTTCCGGCACTAAAGATATTGCCAAAGTAGCAGCTGTTTCTTCTGGTAGTGAAGAAATTGGTAAGTTGATTGCTGATGCAATGGAAAAAGTAACCTCTGATGGTGTTATCACTGTTGAGGAATCCAAAACTGCTGAAACTTACAGTGAAGTAGTAGAAGGTATGATGTTTGACAGAGGCTATATTACTCCTTATATGGCTACTGACACCGATAAAATGGTAGCTGAATTAGAAGATCCGTACATTTTGATTACTGATAAGAAAATCTCCACCACACAAGATATTCTGCCTATTTTAGAACAAATTCTGCAAACCGGCAAAAAGTTACTCATCATCGCAGAAGATATTGAAGGTGAAGCTCTTACCACTTTAATTCTGAATAAGCTTCGTGGTACTTTTGTTTGTGTTGCTGTTAAAGCCCCGGGCTTTGGCGACAGAAGAAAAGAAATGCTCCGCGATATCGCTGTTTTAACCGGCGGTGAAGTTATTTCTGAAGAGCTCGGTTTGGAATTAAAAGATACTCAACTTTCACAATTGGGTACAGCACGTCAAGTAAAAGTGGACAAAGAGAATACCATTATTGTTGATGGTGCAGGTGATTCTGAAGCTATCAAAGCACGTGTGGCACAAATTCGCAATCAAATTGAAGAAACCACTTCTGAATTTGACAGAGAAAAATTACAAGAACGTTTGGCTAAATTGGCCGGCGGTGTTGCTGTTATCAAAGTTGGTGCAGCAACTGAAATTGAAATGAAAGAACAAAAACTTCGCATTGAAGATGCTCTGGCCGCTACAAAAGCTGCTGTTGAAGAAGGAATTGTCGCTGGTGGCGGTACTGCTTTGATTGATGCAATTGCTCCGGTTAAAGCTTATGTTGATTCAGTTTCTGGCGATGAGAAAACAGGTGCTTCCATTGTGTTAAAGGCCTTAGAAGAACCCGTTCGTCAAATTGCAGACAACGCCGGTGTAGAGGGCTCTGTCATTGTAGAACGCTTGAAAGAAGCTAACAAGGTAGGTTACGGTTACAATGCATTGACAGGTGAGTTCACGGATATGATTTCTGCTGGTATTGTTGACCCGACAAAGGTAACCCGTTCTGCTTTACAGAATGCTTCTTCTGTTGCTTCCACCATTTTGACAACAGAATCTTTAGTAGCTGATATTCCGGAACCCCCGAGTGCAGCTCCTGCAGCACCTGATATGGGCGGAATGTATTAATCTCAATTGCTCAAAAAACAAAAACAAGACGGAAATTTTCCGTCTTGTTTTTTTGTTCTGTGTTTCATTTTTATAAAAATATTAGAAAACCAGTCTTGATTGGACTGGTTTTATGTCTATTTAAAAGGGCATCTTCAATAATTTATGTAGTGTTAAAGCATACTTTCCTGTTCTTCTAAATGAGAGGTACAGTGGGGACAACGAACGGCGTTGATACTGATTTTACTTTTGCAAAAAGGGCATTCTTTTTCAGTTGGAACGAGAGGTTCTTCTTTTTTGGGCGCTAAGCTTTTTAATTTGTTAAAAGCTTTTACAATGAAGAATACAACCAGAGCAACCACTAAGAAATTGATTAACGCAGATAAGAAAGCATCAATATTAAAAACCGGAGGTTGTTCTCCTTCAGGTACAAGCACGTTTCTTGTAATTAAAGCAATAATAGGCATAAATAAATCTTTTACCACTGAATTAACGATGGCCGTAAAAGCACTGCCGATAATAAGACCTACCGCTAAGTCAATTACATTGCCGCGGGAGATAAATTCTTTGAATTCTTTAAATAGTTTTTTCATAAAATCACCTTTTCATGTTAATTAATCTTTGCAGGAATTGGACCGCATAATCATCCGCCTAAAGTCCATAATAATTTTGGAGGTGATGATAAATGAGTCCGAAAGAATTATTGTATATTGAAGATGCACTGGGACATGAACAATTTTGTATCACACAATGCAAAGACGCTATTCAAAAGTTGCAGGACGGCGAATTAAAGCAATGTGTTCAGCAGCTATGTGATAAGCACCAAACTTTGTTTGGACAGCTTTACCAGTTAATATAAAAGGAGGGGAAAAAATGGACGACAAATGTATCATGGAAGGCCTTTTAATGACTGAAAAAGGCGTATGTGACCTTTATATGCATGGAACCATAGAATCAGGTACACAAAATGTGAACCAAACTTTTAATCAAGCTTTAAATGATTCTTTATGCATGCAAGGTGACATCTACAAGAAAATGGCCGCCAAAGGCTGGTACCCAAGCGAACAAGCACCGCAGCAGAAAATTGATCAGCTTAAACAAAAATATGCCAATGGCATTAGTGGAAGCAATTAATTAAAAGCCAACCATAGGGAATCATGGTGAAAACCATGGTTCTTTTTGGTGCAATAGAGAATTTAATTTTTGCGTCAATTCGGTTTTATCTGTATTTGATAAAAAGGCGGCTTGAATTGCATTTTTATGAAGCTGTTGAATTTGCTCTTGTGTCAGTTTAAAGCAATTTTGCAGTTTCATAAATTCCATTTTTAGATTGGTGTCAGAAACAGTCATATTATCAGTATTTACCGTTGCACAGATATGATTCTTTAAAAATATTGGTAAAGGAAAATCTTTCGGAGAAGGAATGGCTTTTGTTTGACAATTGCTTGTAAAACATAATTCCAACGGAATCTGTTTATCTGCCAAAAACTTCATTAATTTCTTGTCTTTTATACTTTGCACACCATGACCGATTCGACTGGCTCCCATTTGCAGAGCGTTCCAAACACTATCGGGTCCGCTTGCTTCACCGGCGTGGATTGTATAGGGTACTCCCAATTGGCATGCTCGATGAAACACAGGCTGAAAATCTGATGTTGGATACAAACCTTCAGCACCGGCTAAATCTAAAGCGGCCACTCCTTGCTCTAAAAATGCTTTGGCAATTTCTACAGTTTCAAGATTTTCCTTTAAATTGTTTTTTCCGCGCATACAGCACAAAATTAAATTGGCTTTAATTGATTTTAAAGAAGCAAGTGATTGTTTTAAGGCATTTACAGCAGACAGAGTGATTTCGTACTGTGAGCAGCCTTTTGTGGTATGCAGCTGAGGTGCAAAGCGTATTTCTGCGTACCAAATGTCCTGTTCCTGTAAACGTTTGAGGAGCGATGCAACAACAAATGCGATAGAATCTTCAGTTTGCAGAACGCTTAAAGGCAGCTTAAAAGCAGAGAGGTATTCATTGAGGTTCTGACAGTTTTGGGAAACTATCATTTTTTCTTTTATATCAGATAAAGCGGAAGATAAATTATCGAGTTTTTGGTTTTGTGCCAAAAGAATAAAGTCATGCGGTGTTAGGGAACCGTCCAAATGCAAATGTAAATCAATCATAATAGCCTCACAGTCATGAAGAATACCTTAAATTTTTGAAAATATAAGAAAAGTGATTGACATTCTGTCCATAATTATATTAATATAGAATGTATTATGTATTGCGTGAAATGAGGAAGGGAATGAATCCTAGTATATTACTTTCTAATCCATTAATTAATGTGGCCGTTTTTTCTTGGGTTTTGGCTCAATTGATTAAAAACATTCTTGATTTTGTTAAGCATAAGTCTTTCAATAAAAAAAGATTGGCCGGTGCCGGCGGAATGCCCAGTTCTCATGCGGCGGTGGTTTGCTCGGTGCTTTTGATGTCATTTAATTTATATGGCTTTAATTCGCCTGTGTTTGCCTTAGCTTTTGTGGTTGCGTTAGTGGTGATGTATGATGCCACAGGGGTTAGATGGTCTGCTGGACTGCATGCCAAGGCAATTAATCACTTGGTGGAATATTTGGAAAATGAAGATTCTTCTGATAAAGAAAGTCTGCAAAAATTAATTCCAACACTTAACGAGTCTTTGGGACACCGAATGATAGAAGTGGTGTGTGGAGCCTTGCTTGGTTTTTCGATTTCAGCAATTGCTTACATCTTTTTTATGTGATTCTCAAAAGCTTGTTTCTTATTTCTTATTGTATCACAATTTGTCGAAATTATAAATCATGTAAACCTCTGAAAATATATGTTTTCACATATTAAAACATATGAAAACCGCTGTTTATCCTATTAGGATAAACAGCGGTTTTTTCATCAGATGTTAAGACGGCTCAAATTGACTGCGGTACAGTTGAGAATACAAGCCTTTCGTATTTAATAATTCTTTATGAGTGCCTGTTTCCACAACATTACCCTTATCCATGACTAAAATTAAATCAGCAGAAGTAATGGTAGAAAGTCTATGAGCAATGACAAAGCTGGTTCGGCCCTGCATCATTTTTAAGAATGTTTTTTGTATTCTGATTTCTGTAAGTGTGTCAATCGATGAAGTGGCTTCATCTAAAATCAACATTTCAGGGTTGGTCAACATGACCCGGGCAATGGTTAACAATTGCTTTTGACCTTCTGACAGGTTGCCGCCGTCTTGTTCCAATACAGTATTATAACCTTGCGGCATACGGCGGATAAAAGAATGGGCGTGGGCGGCTTTGGCGGCTTCGACAATTTCTTCATCCGTAGCAGTTGGTTTTCCGTAAGCGATATTTTCACGAATTGTACCGGAGAAAATCCACGTATCCTGCAAAACCATGCCAAAACTTTTCCGTAGACTGTCACGTGTAACCTTGGCAGCCTCTTGGCCATCTACAAAAATACTGCCGCCGTTTAGTTCATAAAAACGCATTAAAAGATTTACCAATGTGGTTTTACCGGCGCCCGTAGAACCAACTATAGCAATGGTGTTGCCGGGTGCCACTTTACGGTTGAAATTTTGAATCAGCGGCCTGCCCTGGTGATAAGAAAAGCTTACGTCTTTGAATTCCACAGCACCATCTTTGCATTGTAAAGCGGGCAACCCTTCCTCTTGGATTTCTTCTGTGGCATCAATCACCATAAAAACTCGTTTAAGAGAAGCGATACCGGTTTGAATATTGGACATAATTCCCGATACTTCGTTGAAAGGCTTGGCAAACTGAGAGGAATAAATTAAAAATTGAGAAATGACACCAATGGTGGCTCCTCCGCTAAGTGCACTGAGTGCGCCAACCAGACCGACCAGTAAATAAGAAAGATGATCGATAAAACGAGTTACAGGGTTAAAGATAGCAGAGGCAAATTGTGCTTTGGTGGCAGTTTTAAATAAAGACTGGTTTATTTCTTCAAAACGGGAAATGCTGTTGTCCTCATATCCAAACGCCTTGACTAATTTTTGGTTACCAACAATTTCAGAAACAAAACCAGACATATTTCCTACAGTTTGTTGCTGCTGGATATAGGTTTTGCGAGTGAATTTTGAAATTAAATAACCGGCAAAAAAGATCAAAGGGGTGCATAGAAGTATGGTTAAAGTCATTTTAAAATTAATCGATATCATTACAATCAGAGAAGAGATAACCGTGACAAATCCCATAAACAGACTTACAATGCTGAGAGAAAGAGCATCTGAAACATTGTCTAAATCGTTGGTAAAACGGCTGATGATATCGCCCTGTGATGAACGGTCAAAGTAAGCCAAAGGAAGCTTGCCGAACTTTGCAAACATTTTTTTGCGAAGTATCTTTGCTGTGCCGTAAGAAATTGAGTTGGCAAGCAAGGACACAAACCATTGAAATAGAGCGGATGATAAGAACAAAACAGCTAACGTGATGATAAGAGAAGGGAAAAGTTCTGTTAAATAATAGGCATTGGCGGGGGTAACCTCCTCTTTGTTTAACATTACATCGATGATATTTCCTAAATATACTGTGCTGAATACAGAACTTAAGCTGCTGATAATGGCACAAATAAACAGGCCAATCAGATACCATTTGTAATGAGAGATAATGCCCAATAAACGTATTAAAGCGGCCTTTTCATGGAGTGCTTTCTTTTTCATACAGCCGTTACCTCCTTAGTATCTGTTTGAGTCTGATAAATCTCGCGATAAGTTTCATTTTGTGCCAATAATTCTTCATGAGTACCGATAGCCCCGATTTTACCGTCATCCAGCAAGAGAATTGTTTGCGCATCTGCAACAGAACTGATGCGCTGTGAAACAATAATCAAAGTGGTTCCAGGCAAATCACGCTTTAAAGCCTGTCTAAGCAATAAATCAGTTCTAAAGTCCAAGGCACTTAAGCTGTCATCCATAATTAAAATTTCCGGTTTTTTGACGAGAGCTCTTGCTATGGATAAACGCTGTTTTTGTCCGCCGCTAAAATTTTTGCCGCCTTCGTTAATCGGAGAATCTAAGCCTTTGGGCAAAGCCGCAACAAAGTCTTTTGCTTGAGCGGTTTCCAATGCCTGCCACATTTCTTCTTCGGTTGCATGAAGGTTTCCCCACCGAAGATTGTCGGCAACTGTGCCGGAAAATAAAACGCTGTGCTGCGGTACAATTCCAATTAGGCTTCTCAACTGTTTTTGAGAAAATTGTTTTAGATTCTGGCCAAACAGAAAAATATTTCCTTTATCAGGATCATAAAAACGCTGCAGCAAATGAATAACAGAGCTCTTGCCACTGCCAGTAGTACCCACAATGCCAAAAGACTCGCCTTTACGAATGCTGAAATCAATATCGGTAAGAGCCATTTCTGTTCCATTATAAGAAAAAGAGATGTTTTCAAATTGAATGATTTTAGAGTTTTCAGCGGATAAAGCAACATCCTCTTCCGGAAAAGAAAGCGTCGGCTGGGTTTCTAGAATCTCATTAATTCTAACAGAAGAGGCTGAAGCCTTAGTAAATAAAACAATTAGGTTAACAACGATTACAAGAGCAAGCAAAAGCTGCGTGGCATAAGTGGACAAGGCTAAAATATCACCTTTTTCCAGTCTACCCTCGAATACAGCCTGTCCGCCAAAGTATAAAATAGCAATAATGCCGAAGTTCATAAGAATCGAAGTGACAGGGTTGGAGAGCACGGCCAATCTGGATACGTGAATATAGGCATCTGCCAACTCTTCTGTAGCTGTATCACAGCGCTTTTTTTCTGTTTTCCAACGGGCAAAGGCTCGGATAACACGTACACCCGAAAGATTTTCTTTAATAATAACACCTAGCTGGTCAAGCTTTTTTTGTGCTGCACGATAAAGTCTGGAGGTTCGCGTAGTGAAGAAATATAGAAGCAGAGAAATGATAGGAATTAAAATAATGAATATCAATGTTAAAGACGCATCAATGGTGAAAGACAGAATAATAGAGCCGATACAAAGAAAAGGGGCTCTGGAAACAAGGCGAATTGTCATCGCAATAGCCTGCTGAATATTATTCACGTCATTTGTCATACGATTAATAAGTGTGGAAGTACCAAATTGATCCAATTCACGGTACGAAAATGCTGATATTTTTCTTAGCATTTCACTGCGGATTTCAGCACCTACCCCTTGCGATGTCTTAGAGGCCACATACTGACAAACCAAGGCAAACAGTAATCCTAAAACAGAAACAATCAAGGTATAATTAAGCATTTGATAGATAAAATCTTTATCTTGATTTGGGATGCCTTTATTTAAAATTTCTTTCATAAAAATAGGCAAAAGCAACTCTAAAATTGCCTCAAAGAGTTTAAAAAGCCAGCCCAAAATAAAAGGAACCTTCCAAGGCTTAATAAACCGTACTATTTTTTTCAAAAAACCAACTCCCCTTAAGCATTTTATTCTAGGTAATAGTATAACAAAAATTGTATCCAAAGAAAAGGGAAAAGAAAAAGTTATGGCAGTTTAAATTAATTCTCATTTTAAGCACTATATTTTTTTAATACACATACAATTATATAGGTGAAAATACAGGTTAAATTTTGTTAAATAAAGAAAGTGGGGATTCAATTTATGTTAATGCAGTTATTAGAGTATCTCTCCGGTGTCATTTATTTGATTCTGCATGTAACGGGAGCCGGCTCTTTTCCCAAGGCATTAAATGCCGTACAAGAAAAAAAACAACTGGAAAGAATGGAGCAAGGCGATAAAAAAGCAAGAGGAATTTTAATTGAACATAACTTAAGACTGGTTGCCCACATCATAAAGAAATATTATTCCAACATTAATGACCAAGAGGATTTAATTTCCATCGGAACGATTGGGCTGATTAAAGCAATTGACAGCTTTGATTCGTCTAAAGGAATTCGCCTATCTAGTTACGCTTCAAAATGTATTGAGAATGAAATTTTAATGTTTTTTCGCAGCGGCAAGAAAACAGCTCAGGATATTTCAATCAATGAACCTATTGAAGCCGACAGTGACGGCAACACACTTACTATTATGGACACAATGTCTACAGAAGATACCATTCTTGAAACGATTGACACCAAAATGAAAATGGAAAAACTATATGAATATATGAATCGTGAACTAACGCCCCGAGAAAAACAAATTATTGTTATGCGGTATGGGCTTTGCGGTCAAATGCCTTTGTTACAGCGTGAAGTAGCCAGACAACTGGGGATATCACGCAGTTATGTGTCTAGAATCGAAAAAAAAGCTTTGGAGGTACTTAAAGGTCAGTTTGAGGAATAAAAAGAGTGTATTTTAGAAAATTTTGCTGGTTTACAAAAGAGCTTTATTTTTGAATTGCTTGTCAGAGAATCTCTTGACTTTCTGATTTATTGGTGCTATTATTTTAAATATAAAAGCGAAGAAAAGGACGAAACAAAACCGGATTTCTTTCAGAGAGCTGTTGGTTGGTGCAAAACAGCAGAATACATTTGTTTATATCCCCTTGGAGCTGTCCGTCGAAAGCTGCGGCAAGTAGAGCGGAACGGGTTGCTGCCGTTATGAAGCAGCACATTGTTAGATGTGCAAAGTGGCTTTTCTTACATATTTTAAGAAGGCAATAAGAGTGGTACCGCGGGAATTTACTCGTCTCTTTCTGAATGAATCGGAAAGAGACTTTTTTTATGTCTGCAAAAAGAAAGGAAAGATAAAGATATGTTAATGATTGATAAAGTATATCATGCCGCTAATGTGTTGAAATCAGTTGCCAGAAGGACAGACCTGATTGCGGCACCTGAAATTTGTGAGTCAAAGAATATTTGGCTGAAAACAGAAAATTTGCAGATTACCGGTTCTTTTAAAGTTCGCGGTGCTTATTATAAAATATCGCAGCTCAGTGAAGAAGAAAAGGCCAAGGGTGTGATTGCCTGTTCAGCTGGCAACCACGCGCAGGGCGTTGCTTTGGCAGCTCAGAAAAACGGGATTAAAGCTACTATTTGTATTCCCGATTCAGCGCCTATCTCTAAAGTAGAGGCAACAAAAAGCTACGGAGCAGAAGTGATTTTAGTACCGGGCGGTTATGATGACGCTTACGCTTATGCTGTGGAAAAGCAAAAAGAAAACGGTCTGACCTTTATTCATCCTTTTGACGATGAAGATGTAATTGCCGGTCAAGGAACCATCGGTCTGGAAATTATCG
>URPG01000055.1 GCA_900549675.1 uncultured Oscillospiraceae bacterium
TGGGTCCGGTTTCGCCAGTCGGTCCGGTTTCGCCAGTCGGTCCGGTTTCTCCGGTGGATCCGGTTTCGCCGGTAGGTCCGGTTTCACCAGTCGGTCCGGTTTCCCCGGTGGGTCCAGTTTCGCCAGTCGGTCCAGTTATACCAGTTGGATTTGGATCTTCAATTGTAACAATTGCTGAACCGGGAGTAACGACAATATCTAGTGTTTCAGATTCAAAACTAATGTTTTCTCCTACACCAACTGTGGCAGATCCAACTTCACCAATGACATTAAAAAGAAAATCACCTGGTTCAATTCCAGGACCTGTTGGTCCAGTCGGTCCAGTTGGTCCGGTTTCGCCAGTTGGTCCGGTTTCACCAGTCGGTCCAGTTTCACCTGTTGGTCCTGTTGGTCCGATTTCGCCAGTTGGTCCGGTTTCACCAGTCGGTCCAGTTTCACCTGTTGGTCCGATTTCGCCAGTTGGTCCAGTAGCACCAGTCGGTCCGATTTCGCCAGTTGGTCCGGTAGCACCAGTAGATCCTTGTAAAGAATTCAACCATTCTTCTACCGTGCCTGTAAATCCATTTTCTACAGCGATTTCATAGGCACTTGCTCCTGTGCTTCCGGTTGGTCCTGTGGGTCCAATAGGACCTCCGCTGGGTCCGGTTGGGCCAGTTGCTCCGGTAGGACCAGGTTGACCGGGTGTTCCTGGAATCCCCTGTGGTCCTTGAGGTCCCTGTGGACCTTGTGGTCCCTGTGGACCTTGTGGTCCCTGTGGGCCTTGCGGACCTTGTGGCCCGGTAGGACCGGTAACGCCAATGCAATTTGGTGGATAAGGAGGGCAATACGGAGGATAAACACAGCCGGGCGCAGGAGAATTATCTGTGCATCGACCGCAGCCTGGCTGATAATGGTTCTTATTGTAACCATCATTCTTTCCATTGTAATATTTCATAAACTATAAATCCTTTCAATAAATAAAATGATTTTGTGAATAGGCTTGTTTCGCTTTTGCACTTCATCATACAAATCTACTCTCATAATCCTATGTTAGTTTATGATATATTTCAAAATAAGGTGAAGATATTTTGAAAAAGAAAAACAGCCTCTGTATAGGCTGCTTTTCTTAATGAATGACTAAATGATAATTGATATTTAAGATAAGACTTTAGAAAGAAAATCTTTGGAACGATTGTGCTGTGGATTATCAAAAAAATCTTTGGGAGTTCCTTCTTCTACCACTTTTCCGTCATCCATAAAGAGAATTCTTGTGGCAACTTCTTTGGCAAATCCCATTTCATGTGTGACTACCACCATAGTCATGCCTTCGTCGGCTAATTCTTTCATAAGCTGTAATACCTCGCCTACCATTTCGGGATCTAAAGCACTGGTAGGTTCATCAAACAGCATAACCTCAGGATTCATTGCTAAAGCACGAATAATAGCAATACGCTGTTTCTGCCCGCCTGAAAGCTGTATCGGATAAGCATTTGCTTTATCAGCAAGCCCAATTCTGTTTAATAGTTTCAGGGCGTTGGCTTCCGCTTCTTTTTCTGTTTGCAGTTTTAAGCAAACCGGAGCAAGCGTAATGTTTTTTAGAATCGTTAAATGGGGGAACAGGTTAAAATGCTGAAAAACCATCCCCATTTTGCGTCGCAATGAATCTACGGGGACTTTAGGTGCATTCATCTGTGTGTCCTGAAACCAAATTTCGCCGCTGGTAGGAGTTTCCAATAAATTTAAGCAACGCAAAAAAGTACTTTTTCCGGAACCGGAAGGGCCGATAATGACTACTTTTTCGCCCTTTTGAATGGTTTGATCAATGCCTTTTAAAACAGACAGCTCACCACCGGCTGTTTTAAAGCTTTTTTTTAGATTTTTAACGTTTATCACTTCTGCGCAGCCTCCTTTCCAAGCGGTTTAACAGTTGTGTAATGATAATTACGATGACTAAGTAAATAGCGGCCACCGACAGTAAAGAAGTATAAGGGTCATACGTGATACTGCGGATTACATCGCCGCCTTTGGTCATATCTTGTACGCCGATATAGCCTGCAATAGAAGTTTCCTTTAATAAAGCAATAAATTCATTGCCGATTGCCGGTAAAACGTTTTTAAGTGCTTGTGGAAACACAATTTTTATCATCGTTGTGCGCTGGCTTAATCCTAAAGAACGGCCGGCTTCGATTTGTCCATGGTCGACAGATTGGATTCCGCTTCGGATAACCTCTGCCACATATGCGCCGGAGTTAATTCCAAAAGCAATAAAACAAGCGGTTAAGTTAAGATTTGTACCTTTGAACGGCAATAGGATAATAAAATAAACAATCAAGAGCTGCACCACAATGGGAGTACCGCGGATAACTGTGAGATAAAAACTGCAAATCGCATTGGAAATGCGCAGCTTTTTAGGATTTGCAGCGTGTGCTACTTTAATAAGTGCCACAATTGTGCCGAGGACAACACCAATCACAACGGCCACCAAAGTAATTAATAAGGTAAGCTTTAACCCATCTACAATATATTTTCCTCGGTTTTGGTAGATAAAGGATTCATAAAATTTTTCTCCTAAATTGGAGAAAAAAGATAACGTGACAAGATTCATACTTTCCCCCTCAAACAGGAAAAGGCGGGAAAAGCGAGTTTCCCTGCCGTTTCTTTTTTATTGATTAACCCTCTAAGGCTTCTTTATAATTGCCGATAATGGTTTGGAGTTCTCCTGAATCTTTTAATTCTTTCAAAACTTCATTCACCACTTCCAACATGGGAGCATCTCCCTTTTGCACAGCAATCACATATTCTTCAGTCGTTAAAGAATCATCCAGTTTTTTGATTTTATCGGGATTCTTTTCCACAAATTTGTTGGCAGGGAAATCATCGATGACAACCGCATCAATTCTTCCGCTGATTAAATCCGTTACGGCGTCAACACCTTTATTATAGCGCTGTACTTGTATACCGGAAACCTCACTTTTACCGTCTTCATTGGTGCAGTAAATGTCGCCTGTTGTGCCTTCCTGCACGCCGACTGTCTTACCGGTTAAATCCGCAGGCTTGGCAATAGCACTATCATTGAGAACGATAATGGATTGCTTTGCCTCAAAATAAGTTTCAGAAAAATCAGCATTTTTTTGGCGGTCTTCTGTAGCGGTTAAACCGGCAGCAACGAAATTGGCTTTGCCGCTGCTGAGCTCAGGCATTACAGTACTGAAAGCGACATCATGAATTTGAAGCTCAACGCCCAATTTTTCTGCGATTTTATTGGCAATGTCAATATCAATGCCTTTGTAGCCTTCGCCGTCTTTATACTCGAAAGGCTCAAATTCGGCGTTGGTGGCCAAGGTCACATAACCGTCTGCTTTGATTTTATCGATTGAAGTTTGTTCACCCTCAGCAGAAGAATTGCTGCTTTCTACAGCAGAATCACTGCTTTTTGCCGAAGAACTTTTGTTAGAAGAATCATTTTGACAGGCAGCTAATGCCAGTGTCATAGCAGCTGCTAAAAGAAAAGCAGCAAGCTTTTTCATTTTTTTCATATTCAACCCTCTTTTTATCCGCTTAATACGCTTGTTTTGATGATATTTGTATTATAACGCATAAATATTCATAATTCAAGTATATTTATAACTAAATAATAAATTTATTGAATTTGCCTGTTCTTGTTAAAAATTATAATAGAAATTGGTCAAACTGTTAGGTTTAAGGAATAGATAAGCTCCTGCATGTCTACATGATAGGGAGATTTTATCAAAATTTGCTCTTGAGTGACAGGGTGAATCCATTCTGCAAAGGAGCAATGCAATGCTTGCCGATGAATATATGCTCGAGAACCTCCATAGAAATCATCACCGGCTAAAGGATGCCCAATAAAGGACATATGCACACGAATCTGATGTGTACGGCCGGTTTCCAATTGAAATTCCACTAAGCTGTGATTATGGCTTGCCGATAAAACCCGATAATGGGTAACAGCACGTTCTCCCAGAGGATTGACCTCGCGCTGAATTCGGTGCCCTTCTTTTTTTTGAATCGGGTGACAGATCGTTCCTGTTCCTTTGAGTTCGCCTTCGCAAACAGCAATATATTTTTTTGAGATTTTTTGAGAACAGGCAAAAGCAGAATAAGAATTTTTTGCCAGCACAACGATGCCGGTGGTGTCTTTATCCAATCGAAATAAAGGGCGAAAGGCAATTTGCTGATTTTTTTGCTGATAATAAGCGGAAACAGCATTGGCAAGGCTGTCTTTATCGTGTCCGGGCGTGGGATAAATGGGCATATTAGGTTGTTTGTCTACAACTAAAAAATCATCGTCTTCATATAAAAGAGAAAGCGGCAGTGAAACAGGTTCAATTGATTTTGTGTCGTCCGGAATGACAATACAAATCACGTCGTTGGTTTTTACAGTTTCAATTACTCTGGCATGAATTCCGTTTTTAGTAATGCCAAGGGGTTCATATTTCAGTCTAATCATTAAGCGGGCCGACAAACCGCATGGACCCCGTAAAAATGCTTTAATTGTGCAGTTGTTATATTCAATGGGTACGGTAAAGGATAATTTTCGCATAATACTCCCTGTAAACAGATAAACCTCGGAATTTGCCGAGGTTTATCTGTTGTTGCAATCAAGAATTTGATTTGTCGTATAGACAAATTATTTTATTTTAAAGGTCTTTGGCGCTAAACGGTAAGCCAATAATAGGGCGATGATAATGTATAGAATACAAAATACGGATACAACAGCGCCAAAAAGCAGAGTGGGAACCTCTTTACCTATAGCCGCATAACAGAGGAAGTAGGTAAGACCGTTGACAATCATATAGGGAACATTTTTAGCTTCCAGTTCGGCGTTATAAGGCTGTAATAAATAATATAAGACCAAGTTATGGACAGAAAAGAAAGCACAAAGCGCAATGACAGAAATAAAGATCACAGCATAGTGTAAAGAATTGTCAGTTCCTCCCGAAATAAAGAGCAAGAGAGGCAAACCTATCGCAAGAACAGAAGACGGCATTAAATTAATAAGAGTGATAGATTTCAAGCGTTCTTTAAAAAGCAGCAAAATTGCCTTTGGCTGCCGGTAAAAGCGATACATCAACATACTGTGGTCACAGTTGATGAACATAGCCGCCGTTATATTTTGCCCACGATTGATAAAATACATGATAAACGGCAGCATAGTCATTGATTCCAGTAAAAATTTCTGTGCCGCTGTTTTTGCTTCAGGTTTTACAAAGGACAAGACCATGAGAACAATCAAAATCACGGCGATAATAGCAGTAAATATTTTTGCCGATTTTGTCAGCATACCCGAATGACGTTTTACAAAAATCTCATTGAAATATTTATATCCCGTTTGGCTGCTTGTTTTTGTGAGGTCAGTGTCCAGTTTTTTTCGATAAGTATCCTGCATGATAGCGGAAGAATTGTTTTTGGCATTGATGGGCAGTGAGTCCGGTTTTAAAAGAGAACGGTATATTCTAGAATAAGACTGTGATTTCCATAGGGAAATAAAAGCGAAAATACTGCCGATGATGACAGGAATAGAAATCAAAAGAAAGAACAGATTGTTGATGGAAAATCCCAAAATAGGAGGGAGAAAGGCGAGCAGCAAAAAGAATAAAGAAGATACAATGGTAATGATATTCCATGTTTTGTGGTTAATTTCGATTCCTTCCCGATATTGAAATTTCAATCGAACCGCCAGATATACGGTTTTTAAACCGCATACAAAGAACGGAATCAATAAACAATTCAGCACAGAAACGCCGGACATAAGACCAAAAATCAAAGAAAAAGGTAAAAAACCTACCGCTGTTTTAGCAAGGAAGTAAACATAACTGGAAAGTGTATACTTGCGGGCATCCATTCTCATTAAAATCATGGCGTAATATTTATCCGTACTGGGGTCAAACAAACTGGTATTTAAGAAAAGACCCGCTAAGCTTAAAAAGAAAAAGACATGGATAAAAGAATCTGCCTTGGGAGATGTAACAATTTCCATCAAGGACAGCATGACAATGCCCCCAAAATAAATGAGCTTGCCCACAAAGATAGAACTGAATTCTAAAATTAAACCAATGATATGAGCAAACGTTTTCAGTCCTGCACTGGCATATAGATTGCTTGGAAGAATTTTTTTCAATAAAGGAGTCGATTTAAGAACGTAAATGATGCCGTTGGCTTTATAAGTATTTTTCAGTTTAAAAGAAGTCATAAAGGTATCAAACATTTTCGGTTCCTTTCAGTGCGGCGATGATTTTGTCTTTGAAAGAGGTGTTGTCCAAATCTTCTTTCTTAATTTCCTGCAAAATTCCCTCGTTTAAAATAACGATTTCATCGCAGAGGTCTAAAGCCAATTCCATGATATGGGTGGAAAAAATGATAATATGGTCCTGCTTAATTTTACGCAGCAGTTGTTTCATTTCGTCGGCGACCACTACGTCAAAAGAGGTGAGGGGCTCGTCCAGCAGTAAAATGGTGGGGTTGGCAATGAAATTAACAAGCATTTGCATTTTATTTTTCATACCATGAGAATAATCTTTCAGAAGTTTGTCACGGTCCTCTTCTTCAATTTTCATCAGATTGAAGTATTCATCAATGGCCTGCGGGGTGGCAAGAGTGTGATGATTGATTTCAATAAAAAACTTTAGAAATTCTCTGGCCGTTAAAAATTCCGGGACAACGGGAGTGGACAGTACATAGCCGATATCCTCTGAGGAAATGGAACGCGTCACGCCATTTTCTTCTATATCAAAACGGCCGGAATCGATACGGATATCTTCATTGATACAGTTAAAAAGGGTGGTTTTACCCGCACCGTTTCGGCCTAAAAGACCATAAATTTTCCCTTTTTTAAAGGTAAAAGAAGCACCCTTGAGAACTTCTTTCTTTTCAAAATTTTTATAAATATCGTTGATAATTAAATTCATATATGCTCTCCTCTTGCGGTATATAACCGGTAATATACGGTTTAGTGAAATAAACTGCCAAACAGGGGGATTATAACAAATCCAATCAGGATTTATTTCCAATAGTAAAATTATACTAAAATACCATCATGTTATCAAGGGAACAGCAAGCTTTAAACCTTACGAATTTATAACAATCCCGCTGACACATTGCCTTTTATCGTGAATAGACTGCGTTTTGGGTTACAGAATCTCAATGCCCAGTATTTTGGCGATTTCTACAGCCTGAAACAGATCAATTTTCATCCCCTTTAGTTCAAAATATTGATCCGATACGGAAATCAATTGTATACTGCAATCCGAAAAATCAATTCCTTTTAAGCGAGTGTGAAAGAAATCAACTTTATTAAAATTCACTTCGCTGAATTTCACTTTTTTCATTTTCATATCCGATAAAAAAGCATCTGAAAAATCACACTCCTTTAGCGTGATATTTTCCCAATTCGCGTTAGCAAAATTACTATAACGAAATAAGCTTTTCTCAGCTGAGCAATTGAGCGCCGTTCATTTTGCAGTTTTTTATGGTGCAGTTCTTAAAATAACTGTCGTAAAAATTACAGTTGGAGAAATCACAGTTTTGAAACGAGCAATCTTGAAAATATGTTTTTTGCAATTGATTTCCGATAAGGCGGCATTGCTTAAAGGTAACATTTTTAAAATCAATGCTGTCACAATCGGTTGCAGTAAGACTTTCATTTTCAATGGTTAAATTTTCAATCGGAGTTTCATTCGCTAAGGCAAGCTGAATTTCATCTGGTAACATATTTATCATTCCTCAATCCTAAATGGTTTTTATTTACCATCATAAGAGTAAAACTCTTAAAAGTCAAAAGATGAATTGATAAAGTAGTAAAAATACATGAAAATGAAATTTCTTTTTAGTAGGATTTTAACTTGATTTCGTAACTGAGAAGCGTATAATAAATGAGGTTTGTGATTTGATTAACGATATTGAAGGAGAGATTTCATGTCCAGATTAAGATTAATTCGTGCACCGCAAAAATATGTACAGGGAAGAGGTTCACTTTTACAATTTCACAATGAGATGAAGGATTTAGGTACAAAGTGGCTTTTTGTTTGTTCAAACAGCGGCTATAAAATGTGCCATGAAAATATTGAAAAAAGCTTTGCCGATACACAGGATGTCCGTCATTATGAGATTTTTAGCGGTATTTCCAGCGTTGGTGAAATTGAGAGATTAAGAAACATTGTGCATCAAGAGGGACTGAAGGTAATCGTGGGGATTGGCGGAGGTTCTGCCATTGATACCGCAAAAGCAGTTGCCCATTATGAGGGTTTGCCGGTTGTCATTATCCCTACGGTCGTAGCAACAGATGCGCCCTGTACAGGTCTTTCTGTTATTTATAATGACGACGAAACTTTCAATAGTTACTTATTCTATCCCAAAAATCCTGAAGCGGTTCTCGTGGATAGTGATGTGATTGCCAAAGCTCCCTGCAAATTCTTAGTGGCTGGGATGGGTGATGCTTTGGGTACTTATTTTGAAGCACGCGCCTGCGAAAGAATGGATGCTCCCAGCCTTGAATTTGGCGGCGTTACCCGTACAGCAATGGCCATTGCCAAGCTGTGCTATGAAACTTTGAAAGAGTATGGAGTGGCCGCCAAAGCCGCTTGTGAAAATCAAGTTGTCACGCCTGCCCTTGATGCTGTCATTGAGGCTAACGTGTATCTTTCAGGAGTTGGTGCCGATAATGGCGGACTTGCTGCGGCACATTCCTTCTATAATGGTGTTACGGCTTTGGGAGGACACAGCGCTTTGCATGGCTGCTGTGTAGCTTTCGGTACTTTGGTACAGCTTGTGTTGGAGGGTGCTCCTAAAGATGAATTCAAAGAAGTGCAAGATTTTTGCTACAGTGTAGGACTTCCTTTGACATTGGCAGAATTGGAGATTACCACTAAAGAGCAAATTCGTGTAATTGCCCAAAATGCTTGTGTTCAGGGTGAAAGTATCCATAATATGTGTAAAGATGTTACCGAAGATGAGCTATATGATGCGATTGTGGCTACCGATATGCTGGGTAAGCAGTATGTAGGCTAATATAAAAAACATTAAAAGAAAGAAAAATGAATCTGTCCTATTGATTTTAGTACAATAAGGTTTTAATTATGAAAAAGACAGTGAGAAACTGTCTTTTTGCTGAATTTGAACAGGGTATGAGGAAATTCTAAAATTTTACTGAATTTTCGATAAGTTTCGTTTTTTAGTTGTTTTGCGATATGTAACCGTGTATAATGTAGTTAAATTTATGGAATTAGTATACAGCTTCTTAAAAAGTAATGACCGATATCCCGCCAAAAAGGGGGTGAATGAATTACACTGAAATCAAATATAAAGATGAACCTATGGTCGTTGACAGCATGCATTTTGATTGACAACAGATGGTTAGAATCATTTGAGGAATAGAAGGGCGAGCTTGCTTATAATGGGTTAAGTGATAGAAGACTTGTTCGGAAAAAGGATAGCAAGGGTGAGTTTTTTGGAGTATGTATACACCATAAAGGAAAAAGTAAATGACACTGAATAGCAAAGGACTGAGAACATGGAGAAATCAAGAGCCTTTAAAGCCTTTATGAACATAGCGGAGCGCGATGGTATTTCGGTGGAAGAAGTAAAGCAAGGAATACAAATGGCAATTGACGCCGCAATGGAAAATCCTGATCCTCAGGTCAGAAGACAATGGGAAGAGCTGAACTTTCAGAATAAAAAACCAACTCCAGAAGAATTTGTTGCGGCGATTATGAAACAATTAGAAGAAAAATAAATTAAAATAAAGAAGCACAGGCAGACCGATTTAGGGTC
>URPG01000056.1 GCA_900549675.1 uncultured Oscillospiraceae bacterium
ATAATAATAAATAATCATTTATTTAGGAGGGTTTTTATGAAAAAGAAAAGGCTTATCTCAATTGTTACAGCATTGTTCATGGTATTGACAACAATGGTTCCATCTGTTTTTGCCGCGGAAGATGAAAAAGTGGTTGCATATGTGCAGGTGCCAGAGGATTGGCAAAACCCTCATTTTTGGGCTTGGGATGCGGAAGGGAATAATGCGTTTGATGCATGGCCGGGTGCAGAGGCAGAAGCTGACCCCAATAATAAGGGTTGGTACTATTGTTGGTTGCCCTCTTGGGTAACAAATATGATAGTTAGTGCCAATGACAGTGAAGTCCAAACCAATGATTTCTCTGTGGAAGGTAAAAATATGTGGATTACCGTTACCTCTCCTGAAAAAGTGGATGTAGAGTATGAGGTGCAAACGCAAGGGGAAGCACCTGCGTATGTAGAAAAAGTTGCCATTCACGCTAAAGCACCAGAAAGCTGGACAGAAGTCAATTTATGGGCTTGGTTACATCCGGATGGCACAAATGCTTTTACGACTTGGCCGGGTAAAGCCATGAAGCAAAATGAAAATGGCTGGTACACGGCAGAAGCTCCGAATTGGATAAACTCGGTTATTATTAATGCCGGCGACGGGAATGCTCAAACGGAAGATTTAACCGTTGAGCCGAAGGAAATGTGGATTACAATTGCAGAAGACGGAACGGCAGAAGTGGTTTATGAAAACCCAGAGCGCTCCGATACAACCATTACAGTAAAAGTTAAAACTCCTGAAGATTGGGAAAATGCCTGCTTATGGGCATGGAGTCATCCCGACGGTACAAATGCATTTTCAGCATGGCCTGGCGAACCCTTAACAGCAGACGGGGATTGGAAAATCATCGAGGTACCCAGTTGGATTAATAAAGTTATTGTAAATGACGGCAGCACCGAAGGAATGCAAACCGGTGATATTGATGTAGAGCCTGGAAAAGACATTTGGTTAGTGGTAGCCGATGCGGAAAATTATACATTGACATATGAAGAACCTGCCGCTGAGGTAGATGCAGAAGTAAGCAGTACACCGGAACCTACATCAGCGGAATTAACAGAGAGTAACCCAACACAAAAAAATTTCACAAAATGGATTGTCGCTGGGGGCATTGTGGTGCTGTTCTTAGCAGCAGGTGTTGTTTTTTGGATACATAAGAAAAAATCAGGTAAAGCGGAATAACTGATAGGGCTATATACCCGTCTGTCTGATAAAAAATAGTGGTGCATTGAATAAAGGAGGCCAGACATGTTACGGAAATTTGCTTGTTTATTGTCTGCCATTATAGTCGTCATGTGCGTATTTTCTTCTTGTGGTGGAAAACAGCAAGAAGGACCGGTGACTTTAACAATTTGGCATGACAAAGAGGACGCAGTCGCCGAAGCTCTGCAAAAAGAACTGGATAAATTAAAACCAGATATTGTAGTAAACTTAGAAAAGAAAAATGGCTTAACGGAAGCTTTAAAAATGGTAGGGAATGACCCTTCTGCTGCTCCGGATATGTATTTTTTTGCCCATGACAAATTGGGTGTTTATGCAGAGATGGGAATATTAGAACCTATTACTTCATTTGTGAATGAAAAGCTTTTGGAAGAATTCGTTCCCATGACCGTTAAAGCTGCCACTTATAAAGAAAAAATATATCAACTTCCTATCTATTTTGAAACTTTACTCTTTATTTACAATCAAGATTTGATGAAACAGGATGAAGTGCCCGCTACGACAGAAGAATTATATTCTTATATGCAAAAAAATAATTCTGATAATCGATATGGCTTTGTAGAACAGCATAGTACGGCTTATTATTCAGCCGGTTGGATTCATGGTTTTGGAGGCGAAATTATCAGTAATGACGGAAAACCGCAATTAAATTCAGAAAAGGTAATCGACGCTTTAAAATATCATCTTAAATTTACAAAGATGATGCCCGGAGAAAGCGAATATGCAACTGTGAATACATTGTTCCGTGAAGGAAAAGCGGCTTCTACCATTGGGGGTCCCTGGTTAGTATCATCCGTAAGAGATAGCGGCATGAAGCTTGCTTTGGCGCCTATGCCTGTGGTGGAAGAAACGGGTTTGCCTTTGGCACCATACTCAGGTGTGCAGGGAATTCATGTTCTAAAAGTGGCGGCAGATAACCCAACAAAGAATGCGGCAATTAAAAAACTTTTAAATCAGCTTGTCAGTACAGATATTGGGGTGTCCATGGCAAAAGCCAGCGGTTGTGCGCCTGCTTATCAGGCATGCTATGAGCAAGACGAAGTCAAAAATGATGATATTGTCATGATGATGTATGAAATGGCGCAAAATGCTGTGCCCATGCCCAACATTCCTGAAATGGATGTTATGTTTAATGTTACAGGGAATTTATTGGTCGATATCAATATGAGAGGCAAAGAAATTCAACAAGCAGCAAATGAGGCGCAAGCTTCTGCAGAGGAATTAATTTCAGCTATGAAATAAGGCTATGCAGGAAATGAAGAAGGATAAGGGAGGAAAAAATGAATATGAAGCAGCCTAAAAAACAGATCAGCTCGCTGAGAAGCTGGCTATCTTTGCTGCCGTCTTTGCTGATAATCGGTTTAATTGTACTATTTCCAATTTTATATACAGGATATATTTCATTCACAAACATGAATATCTATCATTGGTTTGATTATAACGTGATTGGACTGGGTAATTATTTAAAAGCTTTGCTTGTGTTTGATTCAGGATTTTTGCAAGCTCTGCTAATGACAATTCTTTGGACAATATTGAATATGGTTCTGCAATTGGTCATTGCATTTATACTGTCCAGTTTACTGAATAATCCAGATTTAAAACTTCGCAAACTTTATAAAACAGTTTTAATGTTTCCTTGGGCTATGCCGGGTTATGTATCCATTCTTTTATGGAAAAACGGAATGTTCAACTCACAATTCGGCCTTTTAAACCAATGGTTGGCAAAACTCGGATTGGAACCAATCCGCTGGCTAGCCAACGATACCGTAGCGTTTTTAAGTTGTATGGTAGTGAATTTATGGTTAGCGCTGCCTTTCATGATTATGATTATGGATGGTGCACTGCAAAGTGTGGATAAAAGCTATTATGAAAGTGCTCTGTTAGACGGAGCAGGGTGGTTTACACGCAGTGTGCGTCTGACAATTCCAGCCATACGACCCATTATAGCTCCCGCCGTCTTAATTACTGTTTTTACAACATTCAAGCAGTTTGATGTCATTTATTTGTTGACCCAGCAAGAGGGGGCAAAAACAGGTGCCAATATTCATACAGTAATTACATATGCACATGAGAATGCATTTGTCACCAACAATTATGGCTATTCGTCTGCTATTTCAATTATTATTTTCTTGCTATTAATTTCCTTTGCTCTTCTGGGAAATCGCAAAGGGAAGGAGGGGGCAGTATGAGTGTTAAAACAAAACGAAAAGTAAAAAGATACACGGGAATTACTCTATTAAATTTGTTATTTATTGTTTTATGTTTGGCTGCTTTAATTCCTATTTTATATGCTGTTTCAGTTTCACTCAATGCACAAAACAGTATTTTAGGCTCTAACTTTTCATTTATTCCTAAGCAAGTGACGGGAGAACATTATAAGGAAGTTATTTTTGGCCAGCCGGTACTGCTGTGGTTTAAGAATACTATAATTTTAGCAATATCTTCCGTATGCATTGCTCTGTTGGTAGCCGTACCAGGCGCTTATGCACTTTCTCGATTCCGTTTTTCGGGACGCATCGTCATTTTTAATAGCTTAGTACTGCTGCACTCTTTTCCCGCTATTTTATCAATGTTCGCCATTTATAAATTAATGAGCCCTATGGGCCTTATCAATACCAAGCTTGGTTTAGTCTTAGTTTATATCGGTACAATGTCCATTTTTGGATTGTTAAACTTAAAAGGTTATTTCGATTCCATTCCCAAGGAACTGGAGGAGGCAGCAGCTATAGACGGAGCAGGCAGTTGGCAGACTATCACTCAAATATTGCTTCCACTGGCAAAGCCTGCTGTTATTGTAACGGCGGTAATGGTGATGATTTATGTGTGGAATGAATATATTTACGCAGTTACTTTTATGACAGGAGCAGATAACTACACGTTGGCTGCAGGGTTATATTCTTTACAGGCAACCGAGATGAGCGGAAGCTGGCCGGTATTTGCAGCGGCTTCCATTGTAGTTTCAGTGCCAATTCTGATTATCTTTTTCCTCACACAACGGCATATGGTATCAGGCCTGACTGCCGGAGGAGTAAAAGGATGATCGGTTCATAAAATAAATACAAAGGAATCACGATACTATGGAAAAGAAAGCCATTTTACATATCCCAATGTCCGAATATGCACATGCCGTAACAGATAAGCAAGTGGTTATTCGGTTGCGCTGTGCTAAGAGTGACCTTGTTCGTTGTACACTTTATTATGGTGACAGAGCTTGCCGAGAAAATCCTATAAAGCTTACGGTTATGCCTATGCGGATTGTGACATCAGATTTAGAGTTTGACTATTTTGAAGTGGAATTTGATACACCCTATACACGTATTTGTTATTTGTTTCAATTGGATGATGGGAAAGAAACTGTTTTTTATTACGGAGATTTGTTTTGTCCGGAAATTACACCGGAAAGATCAGAGTATTATCAGCTCCCGTATGTGCATAGAGCAGATATTCCTAAGGTTCCTGATTGGACCAAAGATGCTATTATCTATAATATCTTTGCAGATAGCTTTGCTACAAAACATCGTTATATCAGTAAAAAAAATACTGAGAAACAATATATGGGACTGCCTGTTCATGGAAAGCTCGGCGGAACCATTCGAGGCATTATGGAAAATGCAGATTATTTAGAAACTTTGGGGATTAACTGTATTTATATCAATCCTATTTTTACAGCAGGGGAATATCATAAATATGATGTTTTAGATTATTACAGTATAGACCCTTGTTTTGGCAGTAATGAAGATTTTGCTGAAATGGTAGAGGAATTACATAAAAGAGGAATTCGTGTTATTATCGACGGTGTGTTCAATCATTGCAGCTGGAAATTTTTTGCCTTTGAAGATGTTGTAAGAAATGAGCGAAATTCTCGTTATGCGGATTGGTTTTACCGCGTGGAATATCCTGTTGTCCGTCCTGATAATATGGAGGATATTCCAGGTTATGAATGCTTTGCCTATGAAAGATTAATGCCCAAATTTAATACAGCCAATCCTGAAGTAATTGCCTATTTCTGTGATGTATGCCGTTATTGGCTGCGTGAATATAAAATTGACGGTTGGCGGTTAGATGTTGCCAGTGAAGTGAATGACGAATTTTGGAGGGCCTTTCGTACAGCCGCATTGGCAGAAAATCCTGAAGCTATTTTAATTGGTGAAATATGGGAAAGTGCCGGCCACTGGTTAGACGGCAGTATGTTCAACTCCACAATGAATTATGATTTTAGAAAGCATTGCCGAGAGTTTTTTGCTTTCCAAAGCATAGATGCCGCACAATTTTCCGGGCGAGTTACTCATATGCTGATGCGATACCGTAAAAGCTTAGTGAGTTCACAACTCAACTTGTTGGATAGCCATGATGTAAGCCGATTTATCTCTTTGTGCAAAGGAAATATCGATGCTATGAAACTGGCAGTATTGTTTCAGATGTGCTTTGTGGGAATGCCCAGTGTTTTTTATGGGGATGAACAAGGTATTGCAGGTTTGTTAGAAAAAGAATATCGCAGTCCTATGCAGTGGTCTGGTGGTGAATTGTATAATTTTTACCAAAAGGCGATTCAATTAAGACGTGATTATATTCCCTTACGGCGTGGAAAGTATCAAACAAAATATGCCAAAGACAGACTTTTTGTCTTCTGCCGCCAGCATGAGGATATGGTTATCACGGTAGCTTTTAATGCGGGCGATAAGCCGGTATCCTATCATCAGTCTGGCGGAAAAATACTATGGGAAAATAATCGATTTGCCGATGGTTTGGGTGCTTATGGATTTTTAATCACAATGACAAAAGAGGAAAAGGGGAATTGCAATGTCTGTGACAATTAAAGATGTTGCCAGAGAAGCCGGTACATCGATTGCCACGGTATCGAAAGCACTAAACGACTCTTATACAATTTCTGAAGAAACGAAAAAACATATCCGTGAAGTTGCTGAAAAGCTTCACTATCAGCCTAATGTGCGGGCGCAGACTCTTGCCCGCAAAATAGGACGTCAGGCGGTTTTCTTGACCTGCCTGCCCCGTAATATAGGATTCCAGAATCCTCATATGTTTGAAATTTTAGCGGGGGCAGAAACAGCACTGGCGAAAAAAGAATATACCCTTACGCTGCAAGGATGTACGCCGAAAAATGTCTGCGCAGCAGTGCGTGACATTATCCAGCGAAAAAGTGCTGATGGCTTGCTGCTGCATGCCTCTGTGCTTACCACTGAACTGACAGCTATGATTGTACAGGAGAATATGCCACATATCGTTATAGGTAAACCGTCGTTTAGCAGCAGGCTTTGTTGGATTGACAATAACAATCAACTTGCCGGAGAAATAGCAGCTCATCATCTCGTAGAAACCGGTCATACACAAATTGGGTTTATTGGCGGAAGAGAGGAGGATAAAATATCACAATCAAGGCTGGAGGGGGCTCTTACAGAGTTGAAAAATCAAAATATTCCAATTTTGGATATGCCGGTGTACCGGGGAGAATCTACCGTGGAAAACGGTATAAAACTGACCCGCAAGTTGATGCAGACCAATTCAAAAATAAGTGCAATTATTTGTGCGGATAACTATTTAGCTTTTGGTTGTTTAAAAGCATTGCAGGAGAGCCATAAGAAAGTACCTGAGGAGGTGAGTTTGATTACTTTCGACTCTTATCCGTTTGCTGAAATTGTTCAGCCAAAATTAACAACCGTATCAATTGATGTTTTTGAAATGGGGATACAGGCGGGTAAATTGTTGGTAAGTAAAATCAAAAAGCCCAATATGCAGGTGCAATCTTTTACAACGGTACCAAATTTAACAATCCGAGAGTCTACCCGCGAATAATGGGAGAAGGAGGGAATCTGTAAAGTAATACTATTAAAACATTTATATAAGCATGTCATGACAAAGCACCCAAGAAAAAAGGAGATGAAATCATGTTGACGAAAAAGCAAGATTGGAAAAAGAAATTATTTAGTTTAACATTGGCAGCCGGTTTGGCTTTTACTTTAATCTTTCTCTCAAATCCAGTTCCTGTTTTAGCAACAAACTCCGAAACAAATTTGGGTCCCTTAACATCACGAGATGTGGTGTATCAAATTGTCACAGACCGTTTTTACGATGGAGATACTACCAATAATGTACCGGATGGTTTTGACTCGACTTTATATGACGGAACAGGAAACGACTTAAAACTCTATCAAGGAGGCGACTGGGCAGGCATTATTCAAAAAATCTCATATCTAAAGGATATGGGTATTACAGCAGTTTGGATTTCAGCGCCTTACGAAAACCGTGATACAGAAATTATTGATTATCAAGAAGATGGTAGTTATAACCGCTGGACAAGTTTTCATGGTTATCATGTGCGCAACTATTTTGCTACCAACAAGCATTTTGGAACACTCGATACCTTTAAAGAACTACGAGATGCTTTAAAAGAAAATGGCATAAAGCTCGTTATTGATTTTGTAACCAACCATACTAGCCGCTCACAAAATCCAACGGCAAATTTTTCTGCTGAAGACGGCAAATTATATGAGCCGGATAGGCTCCCCAACGGGGAATACGCTTTTGACGAGAACGGTGAGCCCTATGACTATAATGGTGATGGTTTGATTGAAAACCTAATTGCCGACCCTAACAATGATGTTAATGGTTGGTTTCACGGCATAGGAGACAGGGGAGATGATTCTTCTCGTTTTGGCTATAGACATAAAGACCTTGGCTCTTTAGCTGATTTTTCTCATGAGCAAGGAGATGTAGCAGCATATCTGGAAAAAGCTGCTCTGTTTTGGTCTGATTTAGGTGTAAATGGATTCCGTCACGATGCAACGTTGCATATGAATCCTGCGTTTGTAAAAGGGTTAAAAGACGCGATAGATTCTAATGGTACTGTGCAGCATTTTGGAGAATTTTTTATCGGACGTCCTGACCCCAAATATAACGAATATGTATATTTTCCAAAGCAAACGGGCGTGAATAATCTTGATTTTGAATTTTACCGTGCCGCCAATTCAGCCTTTGGTGATTTCAGCACCACTATGGATGATTTTGCCAATATGCTGTTATACACCCAAGAAGATTACGAATATGAAAATCAAACCGTCACTTTTTTAGATAACCACGATGTAACCCGTTTTGGTTATGTACAGCAGAATCAAAAACCCTATGATGCTGCTTTGGCGGTTCTTTTAACTTCCAGAGGAATTCCTAATATTTATTATGGAACTGAACAGTATGTAAATCCCGGTGATGCAAGTGACGTAGCCGGCAGAGTGTTTATGCAGTCTTTTACTACGTTTGATTCCTCTACAAAAGCCTATCAGTTAATTGCAAAACTATCTAAATTAAGACAGGAAAATAATGCATTGGCTTTTGGTCAAACCAACATTCTTTATTCCGATGACAATGTAATTGTGTATGAGCGGAAATTCTATGATGAGATTGTGGTGGTAGCGGTGAATCGGCAGCCAGATAAGAGTTATAATCTATCCTCGATACAAACCAGTCTTCCAAATGGCACATACACAGATAATCTAGAGGGATTATTGTATGGGGACGAGGTTTCAGTGGCAAATGGTAAGCTTCAAAATCTGTCGTTAGCCGGTGGCGAAGTTTGTGTTTGGTCTTATCATCAGGAAACTTCTTCTGCACCGCAAATAGGTGATGTAGTATCCACAATGGGCCGTGCCGGAAATGATGTTTATATTTATGGCAATGGTCTAGAGGGTGACGTGACCGTAAAATTCGGGACAGTATATGCCGAAGTGGAATATAACAATAACGGTATGATTAAAACAAGTGTGCCTGAAAATGCAATTGCAGGAGAAAATAAAATTACAGTTGAAAAAAGGTTAGAAACCAGTAATTCATTTATATACAAGGTTTTGTCAGGAGATCAAAATCAAGTAATCTTTCATGTAAAAGCTGACACCAACTGGGGTGAGAATCTTTATATTGTCGGAAGCTTACCTGAATTGGGAGGATGGAATCCTGATCAAGCGACGGAAGCTTTAATGAACCCTAATTATCCTGAATGGTTTTTACCGGTAAGTGTGCCCTGCGGAAGCACTTTTGAGTTTAAGTTTATCAAAAAAGATGATAAAGGCAATATTACATGGGAAAGCGGTAACAACCGAGTGTTTACCTCCGCAGCAGGCAGCGCAGAAACAGTGGATACACCTGTATATACATGGAACTCATAAAGATACAGTTAACCTCCTCTCTCAAAGAGCGAAGTAAAATTTCTTATTAAGCAATAGTACAAAATAGAAGAAAGCACCTTGACGCCATTGTTAAGGTGCTTTCTCTGTCTAATCTATTTTATGTTCTGCATTAGAGACAATTTAAGGATTAAAGCATCAAAATCCATTGCAGATGATTAGAATAATAAAAGATTTTAAGTTTTCTGAAAAGTGCAGTTTTTAGCTTGTGTATGCGGTGTTTGAACATTTATAA
>URPG01000057.1 GCA_900549675.1 uncultured Oscillospiraceae bacterium
CTTGGCCCAAAGAAGATGAACTCAAGGAAAAAACAGAGAGATTATCTGAACTCAACGCTCTTTTGAATGTAGAGAACAAGACTATGGACGATTTGAAAGAAGTTATGGAAAGCCGAAATAATGAAAAAGAATCAAAAGAAATACTTTTGGAGTTTGAAGAGCATTATCCAAACACATTGAAAGAAGAAAATTTGGATGACATTTTGACAAAAGCTAAAAAGAGAGCTGAAGAACTGAATAAAAAAAGTGATAAAGAGCGTAATCATAAAAAATCGCTCTAATGTAGTAAGAAGGCACGTGTCAATTCCTTTGATACGTGCTTTTTTATTGCCAAAATAGACTAAGGAGATAATATGAAACTTATTATAGCAGAAAAACCCAGTGTTGCTATGGAGATTGCCAAAGTGGTAGGATCAGTAAAACGAGAAGAGGGTTTTGTCGCCGGAGCCGGCTACCTTGTTTCGTGGTGCGTAGGGCATTTGGTATCTCTGGCTATGCCCGAAACATATGAGGAAAAACTAAAAACTTGGCGAATAGAAGATTTACCTATTTTGCCAAAGGAGTTTAAAACTACTGTTTTATCCGGAACAGCAAAACAGTTTTCTGTGCTAAAAAAGCTTATGGAACGAGAAGATGTAGATGAACTGATTTGTGCTACAGATGCCGGACGGGAGGGTGAATTGATTTTTCGCTTGGTGTATGAAAAAGCAGGATGTCATAAACCATTTAAACGGTTATGGGTTTCAAGTCTTGAGAAATCAGCCATTGAAAAAGCTTTGCAATGCATGAAAGGTGGAAAAGAGTATGACAATCTCTACTATGCGGCTCGTTGTCGACAGCGGGCAGATTGGCTCATTGGAATGAATTTCACTAGATTGTATACGGTGAAATATGGAACAACACTTAATACAGGCCGAGTACAGACGCCTACGATTCAATTATTGGTAAAACGTCAGCAGGAGATTGACGAATTTATTCCTGTTCCGTATTACAATCTGTTTGCTGAAATGAATGAGGTTGAGGCGATGTGCCGGATAGAGAATCAACAGCAGGCATATGATTCTATGGAATTGATTCGTGGGAAGAATGCTGTAGTAAAATCAGTCTTAAAAGAACAGAAAAAGGAAAATCCTCCAAAACTTTATGATTTGACAGCACTTCAGAGAGAAGCAAACCAATTGTTTGGATTTTCGGCCAAGCAAACTCTGGATATTGCACAAAACCTCTATGAAATGAAGATTATTACTTATCCAAGAACCGATAGCCGATATTTAACGTCCGATATGCAGGAAAGTACAAAAGAATTAATTGCTGAACTGTCAGAAAACTTTTCTTCGTGGCTGCCCGAAAATGTGAATTTCAGGAAAGTCAATACAGATAAGCTGGTAAATGATAAGAAGGTAAGTGATCACCATGCTCTGTTACCTACAAAATATCTTTCACAAAAATATAAAGAGCTGCCAACTTCTGAACAGAAGATAGCGGCTCTCATTTTATTTAGGCTGTTTGAATCAGTTTCACCGTCATATCTTTTTGAATCTACAAAGATTGAATTTGATGTAGAAAATCTTATGTTAACGGCTAAAGGAAATACAGTAAAAGAAAAAGGGTATCGACATATAAAGGTTTCTTTCCTAAAACATTTTTTACCGGATCAGACGGATAAACAAAAAGATGTTATTTTACCGGATTTACAGGAAGGTGATATTCTTTGTGTAAACAACAGCAGAGTTGAAGAAAAGAAGACCCAACCGCCCAAGCCATATACGGAAGATACGCTTTTAGCTGCCATGGAAACCGCCGGCAGAAAGATTGAAGATGAAGAATTAAAAGAAGCTATGAAAGACAGTGGACTGGGTACCCCTGCCACAAGGGCGGAAACCATAGAAAGCTTGTTTAAAAATGGGTATGCAGTAAGAAATAAAAAGAATATTCTTTCGACAGATACAGCGAAGAAATATATTTCTTTGGTGGCAGATGAGGTTAAGCAAGCTGAATTAACAGCGAAATGGGAAAAGCAGCTTGCTGAAATTGCCCAAGGTGTATCCGATGAAACCTCATTTATGCAAAGTATTACTTCTTATATTCAAGACGTTATACAGAAAGAGAAACAAACAGCAGCAGAAGTTCAGTTTGAAAGGAAAAAGCCGGATAGCTATGGAAAGTGTCCTGTGTGCGGAGGTGATGTCTTAAAACGCCCTAAGTCTTTTACCTGTGCTTCCTGTTGTGGTTTTGTTGTTTGGAAAACTATTTGCGGAAAGGAGCTGACAGAGAATGCTGTGAAACGACTGTTAGAGAAAGGCGAAACCAATTTAATCAAAGGTTTTGTTAGCAAGGCCGGCAAAAAATTTAATGCTTGCCTTACAGTAGAAGAAAATGGAAATATAAAATTTATATTTCCAAAAAAATAATTGAATGGAGAATCGCTATGTCAAAGAAATTTAAATTTGGTCCTGTAAATAACAAGCTCAACATTATTATTTTAATTGTTGGTGTGGTTTTATTATCGTCGGTGCTGCTGATTAAAACGCTGAAACCAAAACAACAATCTGCTCAGAAAAAAACTGCAAGTCAGCAGAGTTCGGTTGTGTCTGAAATTCCCAAAGAGGAAGAAAGCGTATCCAGTGAATTTGAAATTATAGATAGTACAAATGTATCAGAAGCACAGATTCGTAAAGAGGCGGAAGAACGTGCAGAGCGAACAATGATTCAAATGGCCGCCAATCAGATTCTTACGTTAGGAGGCTCTTGGAGCGTCAAAGAGGACAGTACAAAAACTCTTACCTTTACGGTGGATGGAAAGTACAATTCTTCAGGATTTGAAAAAGAAATGAAAGGTAAATTTAGAATTGAATCGGCTGAATTTACCGAAGGCTTAGAAAATTCTTCTTATGCCTATCAAGTTACCTTGGAGTCTGGAGATGTACTGCTTATTTCTGTATATGATCAGGATACTTACACACTGTCGTCGGATACTTTTTTTGAATCAGACTCTTTGATTTTTACAAAAACCGCAAAAATTGCCGTTGGGAATCAAAAAAATCCCAACGGAATGACTGACGAAGAGAAAAACAGGCTTTCTTAGCCTGCTTTTTTTATATAAAAGAAAGGATGATTTGATTGGAGGAAAAAGATTTAAGATTACAAAAAGAGCGTACGGCAGACGACTATGTGTTGAAAGCAAAAGAACAAGCACGTTCTGCGGTACAAAGAATTCATCAAGATGAACAGCAGTATCGCAAGTTTCTGGTGTTCAGTCAACCTTTTTCTGAACTGAATACAGAAAATTGTGCCTTTGTTTTTTCTCAAAAACCAACGGTATCTCAGTTAAAAACATATCAGCATTGGAAAGAGGAAGGCAGACAAGTTAAAAAAGGAGAAAAGAGCCTGGATGTTATTTGGCAGGGAAAAAGCACATTAAAAGTTTTTGATGTTTCCCAGACAGAGGGTCCTCCCCTGCTTTCTCCCGAGAAAAGCACTTTTACGTATGAGCAGTTAAAACTTATTTGTAAGAGTGCTTTTTCTTATGAAACAGAGGAAAGAAATATCAAAAAGGAGAATGTGACAGGCTTTTCTGATTTTTACCGCAAGAAAATTTATATACGTTCAGATCTCCCAGCGGAGGAAAAGATAGGAGCTTTGCTGTATCAAATTGGTTGGATCCATGCCAGAACACCGGATTTCAAAGCTAACGAGAAATCAATCCGCACCATGCGGGCAGAAAGTATTGCGTATACGCTTGCGCAGCATTTTGATATTCCTTTTAAGGGTGACTTTTCGTATATTCCCAAGTGGAGTCAGGAACTTTCTACAGAAAACCTTATTAAAAACCTTGAAAGTATCTGTAAAACAGCCCGAGAACTGACTAATTCCATTCAAAAAAATCTTCAGGTGTTGCAGAAAAAGGAATTGTCAAAGAAAGATTTAGAAAATACTGAGCAGTACCGAAAGGAATACGTCAAAGAAACATTACAAAAAGATTCTCAAAAAATCATGGAAAAAGATTACTACTTTGAATCTTTGCGTGATGATAACGAAATTGACTTGGACAGAGAAAAAAGTAGGCAGTCATTAGGGTTTCGGGATTATGATGTATATAAATCGATCCTTTCTGAGACAGCCGAAAAGATACTGGCCGCTGAAAAACTCAGTGAAGAATATCCCGAAAAAGACAGTGTGATGAATGACTTGAAGAAAGGAGATTATTTAAAATATCTATCTGTCTATGAATCTTTGTTGGGGCATATCCGGCTGCAGCATGGCTCTGAGGTTCTATCAGAATCGCCGCATTTTGGAATTATACAAGAAGCTGTAACCGCCATTCAGCAATTTCATCAGGAAACCATTCAGAGACTTGATACCTTGGAAATTCACAATATTCCCCAAAAAATTGTAGACGAATTATTTCAGCTTGAATTTAAAATCGGAATCGATGATTCTATGCGGCAAACGGAGTTTGTAAATAACAGCCCTCGAATGAAATCAGAATTAGGAGTTAGTCTTGGAGAGGCGGAAAGCAAAATCTCAGCGTACAAAGAATTTATTCGAGAAAATAAGAGTGCCATAAAGGAACCCACTCCCAGTATGTCTGCCGAAACAGCATTGCAAAAATCACTGGAACGAAGAGGCAAGGTGGATATCCCGTATATGATGGGACTGTCAGATTTAAGCGAAACATCTCTGGCAGAAAAGCTAAAGGGAAAGATTTTTATGAATATAGGCGGTCAAGGCGATTCGTGGGTGACGGCCGAACAATATCTGCAGGGTGATTTGGAGCATAAGCTGACAAAAGCAAAAGAATCCTATCAGATTATTCCGGACAGCAAGGTTCTTAGCAATATAGAAGCCTTACAACAGGCAATCTCTGCTAAGAAAAGAGTTATCCAAATCCCTGAAAAAGTAAGGCTCAATCAACAGTTAAAAAAAGCTAAGGCAAGGGCAAATATCGTCAATGCCGAAAGAAGAGAAAAATTGAATAAGCAGGATGAAAGCATAAATTTTAAGAAACGGGTGATTTAATATAAATCATCCTTTTTGCTCTTGCCCATTTAAAATTATGAAAAACGAAAGGAAAAAACAAAATGGCTGATTATGATAATCAAGTTTTGCACGCCTCTATCAAGGCAACAGAAATGACAGGACGTGTGTTATTAGCTCTCATGAAGGGGACTGTAAAGTTGGCGTCAAAAGGGCTTTCCCCTGATCAAGGAAAAATGAAGTTGAAAAAATTGAGTGCTTCCGGGCGAAAACTTTCCAATTTACCGATAGACAAAAAAGATGTTAGAAACGTGAAAAAAGAAATGTCACGTTATAAAGTAGATTTCTCGCTTAAATACGATGTAGTAAAAGACAGTTATATGCTGTTTTTTAAGGAGCAGGATATTGACAGGGTAAATTTGGCGATGGAAAATTGTGTGCTGAAATCCGCCAATAAGAAAGAAAACTCTCCGGCTAAAAAAGAAGAATTGACAGAACGAGATTCTTTGGAAAGTATGGCAGTAGAAAAACAACATTTAGGCAATATTAAAAAAGAACTCAAGAAAGAAAATATAGAGTTTTCAGTTCATAAGACCGGCAACAAGGATGTTCGCCATATTACTGTAAAGTCTAAGGATTTTGATAGGGCAAATGAAATTGCCGACAATTGCATAGAACAATCCAAAAATAAACAAGGACTCAAAGATCGCTTTCTTTCTAAAATTACTCAGATTAAAAATCTCATGAATGCGGTAAAAGAACAAGAACACTCTTTTGTGAGTGACAAAGGAGAGCAGAAACTAGAACACGACCTCTCTTTTACCGTGGATATGTATGAATCGGGTAAAGAAAATACTTTGAATACCGATAAGTTCCAAAATGTAAAAACGGATAGAGCTGACTTGTTTGTCATTAAAGAGCAATTGAAAAGCCAGGGTGTGGATTTATCCATTAAAAAAGATGCAGAACAGGGCGTTTATCATGTGTTTTTTAAAGGTGCGAATACACAGGATATCAATAAAGCTTTGCAATCCTGTTTAAACCAGTCTGCGCAAAAGGTCAATCTCAAGGTAAAACTCAAAAAAGCTGATGAGAGAGCGAAAAAGCACAATCAGGCACAGCAGCAGGAAATGAAACAGGAGAGAAAACAAGGGAGGCAAAAACAGAGGGGGAAACAGCATTGAGAAAATTCAGAAAAGTGATTGCCGCCTTGACAGTTTTCCTTTCCTTGCTGTTTGCTTATCTGGCCAATCGTTTTGTCCTGATGTTTGAATCCTTGCCGGGAAATCTTATCGATAAATTGCTCCTAACATGGGATTCATTTTGGGAGAATATTTCAAAGCAGCCTATTTTATGGAAGTATACAGAAAACTCACTCAAAGGCTGTTTGTGTGCTTTTGTCTTGAGTTGGCTTGTGTATCTCTATTTTATGTTTGGGGCTAAGAAATTTCGCGCCGGTGAAGAACATGGAAGTGCTGAGTGGGGCAATCATAAAACAGCAGAGAAATTTATGGACAAGGAAAATCCGGAAAACAATATCATCCTCTCCCAAACCGAAAAAATACGGTTAATAGGAAATACCAGTGACTTTGAATATGACCGTAACAAAAACGTGATGATTGTGGGCGGTTCCGGCAGCGGTAAAACGTATTCCATTGTAAAACCAAATATTATGCAGCTGCACAGCAGTTATGTTTTAACGGACCCAAAAGGTACGCTGCTTCCGGATGTTGGAAAAATGCTTGCGGATCATGGATATAAGATAAAAGTAATGAATACCATTAACTTCAAGAAATCCATGCATTACAATCCTCTAGCATACATTCGCAGTGAAAAAGATATTTTAAAGGTTGTGAATGTTTTAATTGAAAATACTAAAGGAGAGGGACAGCAGTCCACAGAAGATTTTTGGGTTAAGGCTGAACGATTGCTTTATTCTGCCTGCATTGCTTATCTTTACTATGAATGTCCGATAGAAGACCGCAATATTCCGTCACTGGTCAATATGCTTGAGTATTGTCAAGTGAGTGAAAGTGATGAGAATTATAAAAGTGCGGTGGATATTTTGTTTGAAGATTTGGCAGTGCTTCCCGGTAAGGAGGATTGTTTTGCGGTTAAGCAATACCGCAAATTTAAACAGGCTGCAGGAGAGACAGCAAAGTCTATCTTGATTTCCTGCGGGGCAAGATTGGCTCCTTTTGATATTCAAGAAATTAAAGAACTGACACAGTATGATGAGCTGGAACTGGATAAAATCGGAGACCGAAAAACAGCCTTTTTCATTATTATGTCAGATACTGATGTTACTTTTTCTTTTTTGGTCGCCATGTGCCTGTATCAAATGTTTAATTTACTGTGTGAACACGCTGATGATGATTGTGGTGGTAGACTTCCTATTCATGTGCGGTGCTTGTTAGATGAATTTGCCAATATTGGTGTGATTCCTAATTTTCAGCGTTTAATTGCTACCATCCGAAGTCGTGAAATATCAGCGGTGGTCATGCTCCAGTCATTGGCGCAGTTGACACCAATCTATAAAGACAATGCAGATACAATTATTGATAACTGCGATAGTTTTGTTTTTCTGGGCGGCAAGTCCAGTAAGACTACCAAACAGATTTCGGAAATGGTTGGTAAACAAACCATTGACAATCGAAATATCAATGAAAGCAAAGGACAAAACGCCAGTTACAGTGTAAATAATCAAAATCTTGGCCGTGATTTGATTGACCCTGCAGAGGTAGCTAAAATCCCCAAAAAAGAATGCATTGTGATTATCACTGGTACAGCACCGTATAAATCACAAAAATACAATACCAAAAAGCATGAACGGTTCAAGCAGTTAGCAGACTATGACCGTAAAAAAATATTTGATATTACTAAATATCAAGAATCAGAATGGGAGGCGGAAGAGTGTATCACATTAGGAGAAATTAAAGAAGAAATGGATCTTTCAGAATTAAATGAACTCGATACAAAGACGGCATAATTTTATTAAAAGGACTGTGAATTTTTTCATAGTCCTTTTTTTATTTCATTAAACTAACAAAGAATGGAGATTTTAAAATGGTTTTATTTGATAAAGTAATTGATTTGGTGGTAAAGTTTGTTACCTATGGCGGTGGTTTTTGGTTGTTATGGGGCATTGTTATTTTAGCCGGCGGTTTAAAAGATAAAAACGGACCTGCCTTGCAGTCCGGTATTTGGCAGATTATTGGCGGAGGTTTGATTATCTCCGCAGCTGTTCTGTTTAATTCCATTACGACTATGGAACTTCCAAGTGCTGTGGTTACAGGATTTATTACTCAATTGCAAATTCGTTTGCCAATGATTTTACACATTCCTTTATTCTAAAATAAGTAGGTGATAATTTGTTTACAGAAGCAATAATGGATTGCCTCAATAGTATTTATTCTACTGTTGGCGATACTGCAGGAGATTCCACTGCATTGGTTTCTCCTCTGAAACAGTATAGTCATCAATTGTATACTTGGGCAACTCTTATCATGAAAAATGCAATTATGCCGGTATCCATGGTGATACTGGCATTATTTGCCTTGCTGGAACTGCAGAGAATTTCGGTAAGAATGGAATCGGTGGGAAGCAGTAATATTCCTGCTGAAATGGTATTTAAGCTCTTGTTTAAAGTTGCACTTGCTAAAATGGCACTGGATTCCATTCCGATTATTATGGAAGCGATTTATGAGGTTAGCACCTTTTTAACGACAACCATTAAATCACTTGTAGAAATAAAACAAAATACAAACCCAGATCTATCTATGCTAAGGGAATTGGTTGAAGATTTAGATTTTGGACAGCAAGTATTAATGCTGCTTACCTGTTCGGTAGTAGAATTGATTACTTGGATTGCTACGATTATATCCGGTGTAATTGTTACCGCCAGATTCATTGAAATTTATGTTTTCTTTGCGGTATCACCCTTGCCGGCCTCTACGTTTTTGCATGATGAATTTTCGTCCATCGGTAAAGGATTTCTGAAAAATTTTGCGGCAGTTTGCCTGCAGGGAACACTTATTTTTCTAGTGATGTCCTTCTTCCCTATTTTAATGACAGGAGCGTTGGCCGCAGATGTAAACAACGTAAAGGGTGCATTAACAGGAGCATTAGGATATGCGGTTGTGTTAGTTATTTCGATTTTTAGCACCAATCGGTGGAGTAAGGCAATTGTAGGCGCTGCATAAAATAAAAATAGGAGGATAAAGGAATGGCAAATGAACTAATTACTGATGTTCCAAAGGATATATCAGAATATAAAAAAAGGATTATCGGAAGATTTACACTTCGTCAAATTATTTCTTTAGTGTTGGCCGCCGTAATAGGAGTTGGTGTGTATTTCCTTTGCACATTAGTATTTAAAATGACCTCTGACAGGGCCACTGATATTGTTTTTCCGGCTGTCATGCCTATTTTGGCAGTCGGATTTTTGCAGAAAAAAGGTTATCCCTTTGAAAAATACCTATTGATGATGCTTCGCCATCATCTGGGAACGAATAGAAGGCAATACACAAATGAGTTAAACAAAAAAGAAGAGGTGAATGATTTTGTTCAATCTGAAATTCAAAAAGAAAAAAACATCAGAGAATGTGAATACATCGGTTTCTCCAAAAAAGACC
>URPG01000058.1 GCA_900549675.1 uncultured Oscillospiraceae bacterium
CAACAGAATTTGGAAATAAAACGGGGTGGACGAAGTTATACCGCCGATACTTTAAAAAACTTGCAGGAAACTTATCCGCAGGCAGAACTTTTTCTTCTTATGGGAGAGGATATGTTTCTGACGGTGCAGGATTGGAAAAATCCACAGGAGATTTTTGCTTTGGCGACGATAGTCACCACACCCAGAAGTCATTCAATAGAAATTATACGGCGGCATGAAAAATTTTTGACACAAACATTTCATGCCTGTGTTCGTATAGAAGAAATTCCGTATCTTCCAGTGTCTTCCACGCAAATCAGAGAGTTTATCCGGCAGAAAAAAGAAATTGGGCACTTGCTTCCTTCGACGGTGGCAGAGTATATTCAGCGCCATCAAATTTATGCCGGATAAGAAATAGTTTTTATGCAAGATGTATTTATGCTTTCTCAGCAAGTTAGGAAAGGTCGATATTGATGATTTCAGTACAGGAATGTGAAAAAATAATACGTCCGCTGTTGAGTGATTCCCGCTTTTATCACAGTCAATGTGTATCCAAAGAGGCGGTTTGTTTGGCAAAGCGCTATGGTGCCGATGCAGAAAAAGCCGCTCTGGCAGGAATTTTACATGACATTTGCAAAGAAATGCCTTTAGAAGAACAGTTGAAAATCATGAAACGCTTTGGTATAATGATGAACGAAACAGAAAAAAACGTGCCTAAGCTTTATCATGCCATCAGCGGTTCTGCCTATGTAAAATATATCCTTGGGGTGGATGATGAAGAAATCGTGCAGGCGATTCGGTGGCATACCAGCGGACGGAAAGAGATGACCTTGCTGGAGAAAGTAATTTTTGTGGCTGATTTTATCTCGGCTGACCGGGAATATCAAGGGGTAGAAGAAATGCGGCGTTTGGCAAAAATCAGTTTGGAAGATGCCATGTTATGCGGGATTTCTTATACGATAACAGAACTGATTCAGAAAAAAGTTTTAGTGGATATCCATACAGCAGAGGCTTATAACCAAGTGCTGTTGGACTTACAAAAAAGAGAGAAGGTGTAACCATGACATCATGGGAACTGGCCCAAAAAACCGCGCAAATTTTGGAAGATAAAAAAGGTCTGGATATCAATATTATTAAAATTGATGAAATTTCTACTTTGGCAGATTATTTTGTCATTGCCAGCGGTACAAGCAATACGCACGTAAAAGCATTGGCAGATGAAGTTGAAGTTAAAATAAAAGAAGAAGGTACAATGCCGGTGGGCTTGGAGGGATATCGTTCCAATTCTTGGATTTTATTGGACTATACACAGGTTGTTGTGCATATTTTCACTCCTGAGGGCCGCGAGTTTTACGATTTAGACCGTCTTTGGAGAGATGGAAAGAAAATGGAGCTTGATTTTCTATCGTAATCAAGGTATTTTGTTTGCCTGCCAAATGTGGCGGGCTTTCCCTATATTGTGAGAGAGGTATGATATTATGAAATATAACCATAAAGCCGTCGAACCCAAATGGCAGAAAAAATGGGAAGAATCTGCTGTGTTTGAGGCTCAAAATCAGTCTGAAAAACCGAAATTCTATGCGCTGGTAGAATTTCCGTATCCGTCCGGTCAAGGTTTGCATGTGGGGCATCCCCGCCCGTATACAGCATTGGATGTTGTTTCACGTAAACGCAGATTGCAGGGCTACAATGTTTTGTTCCCTATGGGTTGGGACTCTTTCGGCTTGCCCGCTGAAAATTATGCAATTAAAAATCATGTACATCCCGCTGAATTTACCGACCAAAATATCCAAAGATTTAAAAAACAGATCCAATCCTTGGGAATGTCCTTTGATTGGAAACGTGAAATTGCCACGACAGATTCCTCTTATTATAAGTGGACACAATGGATTTTTATTCAGCTTTTTAAACATGGTTTGGCCTATAAAAAAGAGATGAACGTCAACTGGTGCCCCTCCTGCAAATGTGTTTTGGCAAATGAGGAAGTTGTCAACGGTACATGCGAGCGCTGCGGTACAGAAGTTGTGCATAAGTATAAGTCACAATGGATGCTTAAAATTACGGAATACGCTGAGCGTTTGATTCAAGATTTAAATGACTTGGATTATCCGGAGCGTGTAAAAGCACAACAAAAGAATTGGATTGGTAAATCTACCGGTGCGGAAGTAAAGTTTAAAACCACCGCAGGAGATGTGTTGGAGGTGTATACCACTCGTCCTGATACTCTTTACGGTGCTACTTATATGGTGGTATCTCCGGAACATCCTTATCTTGCAAAATGGGAAAATCTACTCAAAAATAATGAAGAAATCAAAGCTTATCAAAGAGAGGCCGCTAAAAAATCGGATTTTGAACGCACCGAGGTTGCCAAAGATAAAACAGGTGTGCGTTTAGAGGGTGTCACAGCCATTAATCCGCTCACTGGAAAAGAAATTCCGATATTCATTTCGGACTATGTGTTGGTTTCTTACGGTACAGGTGCGATTATGGCTGTACCAGCCCATGATACACGTGACTGGGAATTTGCTAAAAAATTTGATTTGCCGATTGTAGAAGTGGTTGCCGGCGGTGAAGTAGAAAAAGAAGCTTTTGTAGACTGCAATACGGGCGTCATGGTAAATTCGGGCATTCTGGATGGCTTGTCTGTGGAAGAGGCGAAGAAAAAAATTATTGCTCATCTGGAAGAAGAGGGAATCGGTCACAGCAAGGTGAACTATAAATTGCGCGACTGGGTGTTCTCTCGTCAGCGTTATTGGGGCGAACCCATTCCCATGGTGCATTGCGACAAATGCGGTTGGGTGCCTCTGGATGAACACGAACTGCCGCTCGAGTTGCCGAATGTGGAATCCTATGAACCGACCGATAACGGCGAATCTCCACTTGCTAAAATGACGGATTGGATTGACACCGTTTGTCCCAAATGCGGCGGCAAAGCCACAAGAGAAACAGACACTATGCCGCAGTGGGCAGGTTCTTCTTGGTATTTCCTGCGCTATATGGATCCGCATAATTCGGATGCTTTGGCTTCTAAAGAAGCATTGGATTACTGGTCACCGATTGATTGGTACAATGGCGGCATGGAGCATACTACACTCCACTTGCTGTATAGTCGTTTTTGGCATAAATTTCTATATGACATTGGTGTGGTGCCGACCAAAGAGCCGTATGCCAAACGCACCAGTCATGGTATGATTTTGGGTGAAAACGGTGAAAAAATGAGTAAATCCAGAGGCAATGTCGTCAATCCAGATGATATTGTGGAGGAATTTGGTGCCGATACCATGCGCTTGTATGAGATGTTTATCGGTGATTTTGAAAAAGCCGCTCCCTGGAACAGTGACGGAATCAAAGGCTGCCGCCGTTTTGTGGACCGCTATTGGAATTTACAGGATATCTTAATTGAGGGAGATAGCATTCGCACGGAATTGGAATCTTCTTTCCATAAGACCATTAGAAAAGTGGATGAAGACGTCGAAAATCTGAAATTCAATACCGGAATTGCCGCGTTGATGAGCCTTTTAAATGATATTTATGCTGTGGGTTCTGTCAACAAAAAAGAGCTGGCTGTGTTCTCAATTATGATGAATATTTATGCTCCTCACGTGACAGAAGAGGTTTGGGAAGCTCATCAGCTTGGCAAAGGAATGATTGCCGAACAGGCTTGGCCCGAATATGACGAGAGCAAGTGTGTTGAATCTACCATTGAACTGGTGGTGCAAGTCAACGGAAAAGTGCGTGCCCGAATCAGTGTGGCGGCTGATATCACAAAAGAAGAAGCGGTTTCTACCGTAAAAACCAACGGGAAAATTCAGCCGCTTTTGGCAGATAAAACAATTGTAAAAGAGATCTATGTACCCGGAAAACTGGTTAATTTAGTGGTTCGTTAGAATTGAATCAAGCAATAAAAACACACTTGTTATGATAAAAATCAAGTGTGTTTTCTTATGCCTTGTTTTATGCTGCCGAAACGGATAATGATAAATGTCTATGTATTCTTAAAATATGATTAATTTTCAGTTTGTAGGAGTGCCATGACATTTTTCACCTCTTCTTTTGTTTCTTCTGTGTTAAGATAATCAGAAGAATAGAGGATAACCCCGTCGGCACCTGCGGTTCGGGCATCTTTAATTTGGTCGGCAATGATTCTGCCGGAGGGCTGCCATGTGTTTTCATCAGCATCCGTACCTGCTTTATAAAGGGCCAGACCGATATATGTTTTTAAGAGCTTATGCTTTGACAGATTCATCCATTCCTCTAATGCTTGCCGGTATCCCAAGGTAGGGTGGTCATAGCTGTAGTAAATTTGGGGGCAGATGTAATCAATGTAGCCCGGAATCGAACACCATGTTTTTACGTCGGCGTTCATTTGTTCATTGTTTGGGATATTACCTGTGGGAGAAATGCCAAACACAACGGTAGGCTTGACAGATTTGATTTTTTGATAAACTTCCGCAATCATCGTGTTGACGTTAGCAGTTCGCCATTCTGCCAGTGGGACGGGACTGTCTACCGAAGAAGCATAACTTTCATACGTTTGGCTGTCTAAAGAGCTATCTGTTGAGGGATAGAAATAATCGTCAAAATGAATGCCATCCACCTCATATTTTTCTACGATTTCCGCAGCACCATCGGCAATTACCTTTCGGATGTACGGGTGAGAGGGATTTAGATAAATGCCGCCGTCAAATTCCATAAAATAGTAGGGATTATCGCCTTTCAACTGAGAGTAAAGATTGTTTTCCGCAAGTTCAAAAGCGGATTGTGAATTTTTAATTCGCAGGGGATTCAGCCATGCATGAAATTCCATTCCTAACTCATGGGTATAACCAACCATAAAAGCAAGGGGATCAAAGCCGGGGTCTTGTCCTTGGGTGCCGGTTAAGATGTGCGACCAAGGATACAGAGCAGACGGATACAAAGCGTCACCAAAAGGACGAACGTGCACGAATAGCGTGTTGATGCCTTTTTCTTTGGCGGACTGAGCGATATTTTTAAAATTCTCTTGAAAAGCAGCTTCTGTTTTTTCGGTTGTTGTCAGGGACATAAACGGAACCCAAAGACCAATCAGTTCTTTCTTGGAAGATTTTTCCGGTTTGGTATTGACAGGAGCAGGTGTTGAAGAAGCCTGCGAAGGTTCAGAAACGACAGGCGGCTCTTTTAACGGGGTTTCCTGATTTCCAAAAAACCAGACAATTCCAATGGTGAGAAAGAAAGCAATCCAGAGTATCACATAACTGTATTTTCTCATATTTTATAATCCTTTCTGTGCAAAAACCTTTTGAACAAGGCTTGTATACATAAATCTATGTACGGTTTCATGAGAAAATAACTAAAATCAATTGGCAGTAACATTTTATTTGACGAATGCATATAATAAATCAGCAGGTTAAAAGCAGTCACGGAGAAAGAGAGGCAAACTATGTGGTTGGCGATTAAAATAGCATTGATAGGAAAAAGTTTATTGCTTCCCTTTGGCATTTTGTATGGGACATTGCTCTTAACAGCTCTGCTGCTCATAGTGGCTGTATTGTTCTTAAAAAAGAAAGAGAAAAAGTGGAAAGAGAAGAAATGAAAGATCACTTCTTCTCTTTTATTAATTTGCTGAGTAAAATCAAATCAGTTGTATTAATGATTTGATTATTATCCAAATCAGCGGCGATAAAATAAATATCCTCTAACGGTTCCGTCCCCAATAAATGATTCTGCACTCGAATGATATCTGCCCGGTTAACGGTACCAGAGGCATTGCAATCTCCCGGAACCACAAAATAATAAGGTTTTTCATTCTCTATAGTGACAGCATAGCCGGTACGTATTGTGCCCGCCGTAATGGGAAGATTGTCATGATTATAAAGAGTGACAGTAAACGGTGAAAATGCGTCTTTAATCGTTTTCACCGTTTTTCCCTGCGGGATGAAAAGAATGTTTTCTCGTTTTTCAGCCCATTCCGGCAGGACAAGCTCATCGATGTTTGGCTTCGTGGTGGGCTCCGGAGTAGGTTTTGGTGTTTTTGCGGGTGTAGGGGTGGCAGCGGGTGTTTGTATCGGAAGGGGAGTAGGTGAGGGAGTGGGAATAGGTTTTTCTTCAAAAGAATCCAGTTTTGTGTGATACACAAGACCATCTTTGCCGGTGATGGCAGCATGATGGGCAAGAGCGTAAAAAGAGTAACTGTCGATTTCATAAACAGAAGTTATATCATTTTTTATATCATAATGGACGGCTCTTTGAGGATTTTCAATCCAAATGATTTCTTGGGTTTCCTCTAAAACATCAAAAGAAAATGGATGCAGTTGATCGGGAAAGGTAAAGGGACTGGATAGGATCTCCTTTGAATAATCAAGAATTTCGCCGTCTAAAGTAATCAGCCAATGTAAATTTAAAATTTGAAAAGGCTTGGCCGGCATTTGAATTTCTCTTTGTAATTGAGAATTATTTAAAGTTGAAATGGTCAGCGTTTGGGTTTCATCGCTGTAAACATACAGCGTTTCATCTTTGATTTGTAAAAACGAAATCGGCTTTTCATAGGCAAGTTCGCCTAAAAACATACCGGAGGAATCCATCATCATGAGAGTACAGGTGTCAAAATAAGTGAGTAAATAGCTGTTTCCGGCAGCATCAAAATCAAACAGCAAGATATCCTGCAAAGACATTCCCAAATTGACTTGGTTGACTTCGGTTAAGGTTTGAATGTCCAATTGATGGATAACAGCCCCCGAAGAATCTTCTGCGGCGGCAAACATAGAATTTCCTTGCAGATTTGCTTGATAAAAAGGAATGGGGTAATTTCGTTCATACAGAACTTGCCCTTCTTCATCCAGCAATAAGACAACCCCTTCTTGGTGATTGTTAAAGCAATACAGTGTACCAAACTCTGTTTCTTCCAACAGTAAGGTTTGTTCCGCGGCAGGCTGTGAAAGGGCATATATTTGTTGATAGACGGGATTGTGGTAGATGTTTCCCAACCCTGCTAAAAGAAGGAAAAGCAAGGGAACGGCGAAAAGAGTGAAAACCAATACCTTTTTCTTTGTCATTTTGATACTTCCTTTCCACAGGCAGCCTTTGCAATCGGAGTGATTGCAAATTATATCGAAATTTGTCGAATGAGTTGGTATAAAAAAAGCGAACTTGTCAAAGAGAGGGTGCATAGGCATGACATGTTCACAAAAAACAAATTATGAAGCAGTAAAAAAGATAATTTTATATAGATTGAAAACTAAATTAAAATCTAGTATAATAAAAATATCAGATTTTTGGTTTTAATTACGAAATAAACTAGAAATAAAGGAGAAAATTATGCTGAATTTTGGAACAATAGGTTCTGGCTGGATTGCAGATGAATATATTAAGGGTGCAATAGATAGTGGATTTTGGGATTTAACAGCCGTATACTCACGTACGGAAGAACGTGCCAAGACATATGCAGAGAAACACAATGCACCTCATTATTTTACGGATATTCAAAAAATGGCAGAATCAGAAGTGATAGATGCCGTATATATTGCCAGCCCGAATGTCTTGCATTACGAATACAGCAAAATCTTTTTGTCGCATAAAAAGCATGTGATTTGTGAAAAGCCATTGTGTGCACAGGCGGATAAAGTTTTAGAACTGCAAAAAATAGCGGAAGAAAATGGCGTAATTTTTTTAGAGGCTATTATGTTTATGCATCTGCCGCAAAGGGCAATTTTAGAAGAGGCCTTGTCAAAAATCGGTGATATTTCCTTTGCCAAAATTGATTTTTGCCAGCGTTCTTCCAAGCTGGAAGCTTATTTGGCGGGAGATTTGCCGAATATATTTAACCGCAAAATGGAAGCCGGTGCGCTTATGGATTTAGGGGTATACTGTGTTTATCCTGCTCTTCACTTTTTTGGCGAACCGCAGGACTTTTCGGTAGAGGTGCAAACCTTGCGGGGTGGGGCAGATTGTACGGGCATTGTCAGCATGCAGTATCCCGGCAAAATGGTGGTTTTGACCTATTCAAAAGTGGGACAGGCCATGGCAGGCAGTGAATTTCAGGGCAGTCAAGGAACTGTATATGTGGATTCCATTTCCCGTTTGGCAGACATGATTTTAATGGATTCCACGGGAGAAAAAACACCTCTTTACGGTGACGAGGAAAAATATAAGTTGATGGGATATGAAGCGGCGGATTTCTACCGTTATATCAGCAACCCCGAGCGCTATCAGGATGATTATCAAAAATGCCTGGCTGCCAGCCGTTCTGTCAGCACTTTTATGGAAAAAATCCGCTTGAAATCCGGCATTGTTTTTGAAAGCGACCGTATAGCTGAATGAATGATGCGTCAATAAAAATTTCAAGAAAAGATAAAAATAAATTTAGCTTTCTTCCGCTGAAAATAGTCAGGAATTTTATGTTTTTCAGTGGGAAAATTGTTGACAAGTGAATATTTTTATAGTATAATTTCATCTGTAAAGAAAATGACTTTACAGTATAAAAAGGAAGTGACAATTTGGCAAAGGATTTAAAAATCACTTTTTTGCTGGATTTTTACGGTGATATGCTCACTGAAAAACAGCGTGAAGTTATTGAAGCCTACTATAACGAAGATTTGTCGCTTGCTGAAATTGCCGAAGATAAAGAAATCACCAGGCAGGGTGTACGAGATGCCATCAAAAGAGCAGAAGCACAGCTCTTGGAAATGGAAGAACGCTTAGGTCTTGCAAAACGGTTTAAATCCGTGCAGGACGCTTTGACGATTATTTGCGATTGCGCTTTGCGCATTCAAGAGATTAATCAAGACGGATTGAACCTGCCGGAAATCAATCAAAATGTGATTCAAATTATTGCCTGTGCAAGAGATCTTGCTATGGAAGAATAACAGTTAAAAAAGGAGAAAGCTGTGGCGTTTGAAGGTTTAGCAGAAAAGCTGAGTAACTCATTTAAAAAACTGAAAAATAAAGGCAAACTAAGCGAAAAAGACGTAAAAGATGCCATGCGTGAAGTGCGCTTGGCTCTTTTAGAGGCTGACGTTAACTATAAGGTTGCAAAAGATTTTTCTGCTTCTGTAGCAGAGCGTGCCATTGGCGAAAAGGTGATGGAAAGCCTTACGCCGGCACAGATGGTCATTAAAATCGTGAATGAAGAATTGGCGAATTTAATGGGAGGCACACAAGAAAAACTAAAATCTCCCGCTCGTCCTCCGGCTGTCATTATGATGTGCGGTTTGCAGGGTGCCGGTAAAACCACTCATGCCGCTAAGCTTGCCAAAATGTTAAAGTCACAGGGACATCGTCCACTGTTGGTAGCCGGTGATATTTATCGCCCTGCTGCCATTAAGCAGCTGCAAGTGGTGGGAGAGCAAGCAGGGGCTTACGTGTTTGAAAAGGGCACACAAGACCCTGTAAAAACAGTTCAAGAGGCCATTCGCCATGCCAAAGACTATGGCAATGACTATGTGATTGTAGATACTGCGGGCCGTTTGCAGATTGATGAAGAACTCATGGCGGAGCTGCACCGCATTAAAGACGCCGTGAATCCGACCGATATTCTGTTGGTGGTTGATTCTATGACAGGTCAAGAGGCAGTAAATGTTGCCCAAGCCTTTGACGA
>URPG01000059.1 GCA_900549675.1 uncultured Oscillospiraceae bacterium
AAAAAGATAAATTTTAATCTTTTATTTATGTTGTAAAATAAATTTTGACATGTTAGAATGAAAACAACATTTTACACTTGGAGGAGTTTTAATATGTTAAAAGTAGCAATGCTTAGTAAATGGCATGTGCACGCAAAAGATTATGCACAAGTCGTTCAAAACAGCGATTTCTCGGAAATCGCAGCAGTATGGGACGAAGACAAAGAGAGAGGCTCTGCTTGGAGCCAAGAACTGGGCTGTAAGTTCTATGAAAATCTAGAGGATTTACTAGCCGATTCTTCCATTGACGCCGTCATTTGCGATACCCCTACCACTCACCATTTTGAGGTAATCAGCAAGGCTGTAAAGGCAGGCAAGCACGTATTCACCGAAAAAGTGTTGGCACCCACTGTAGAGGAATGTGAAAAACTAGCAGAACTGATTGAAAATGCCGGCATTACTTTCACAATTTCTTATCCTTTATTAAGCCACCCGATTGAATTGTTTGCCAAAGAGAAAATGGACAAAGGGGAATTCGGCAAAATCAATTTAATCCGCTTCCGTCGAGCTCATAACGGAACCACCGCCAACTGGCTGCCTGATTATTGGTATAATGAGGCTGAAACAGGCGGCGGTGCTTTAATGGATTTAGGCTGTCACCCGATGTATTTAGCCAACTGGTTCTTGGAGAATCCTAAACATATTTCTGCTTTTATGTCCTCTCCTTTTGGCACTGAATCCGACGAAATGGCACAGGTTTCCATTGAACACGAAGACGGCTCTGTTTTCATCGGCGAAACTTCTTTTGTATCCTTCTCTTCCCCCGATACTTTGGAAATTTACGGTTCCGATGCCACATTAATCGCTTTTGGCGATGATGTGAAATATGCTTCTCAGGAAATCGGACATGACTTTATCAAGCCTGAACTGCCTAAAGCAAAACCGTTGCCTATTGAGTTATTCCTAACAGCTTGCGCAGAAGGAACCGGTACACCGGAAGGCCTTTCTGCAAGGGACGCCATTGCTTTGACAAAACTAATTCAAAATGCTTATCTTTCCAATGAAAAGAAAGAAACCATTTCCCTTTAAAATATAAAAAGAAAAGATAGCGGTGTTGTCACCGCTATCTTCCTATTTCAAGGAGTGGCTTATGCAAGAGAAAACCAAAAAACAGGCTCATTATTTTCAAATGAGTGAAAATCTGTCGGTTCGCTACATGGATTTTGTTTCAGAAGTCGGTGAACTCGGCAAAGAAATTCTAAAAAGGACAAACTATGGAAAAAAGGATTTTTCTCCCAGTGAAAATTTAGAACTTGAGCTAGGTGATTGTTTATTTGTCCTACTTTCTATTTGTAACATCTGCCATATAGACGCTGAAAATGCTTTAAACCGCACTTTTGAGAAAATGAACTCCCGTTTAAAGAAAACCGGTTCTATCGGTTCGGGTTGTTAAAACTAAAAATCTCCTCCTTGTTAACAACTCTGTAACATTAGGTCGATAAGATTAAGCTGGAGGTGATTTTATGGCAAAAATTTTTGTTGCGGAAGACGAAGAAAAAATCAATGAATTAATTTGTAAAAATTTAAAATTGGTCGGTCATCAGGTGGATTACGCTCTTGACGGTGACACTGCTCTTGCTATGATTGAAAACAATGATTATGATTTAGCGCTTTTAGATGTTATGATGCCCGGACTTTCCGGTTTTGAGATTGCACAAAAAAAGCAGAAAGACATCCCTATTATTTTTGTCACGGCTAAAGACGCTTTAAACAGCCGTTTGTCCGGTTTAAATTTAGGGGCAGATGACTACATTACCAAACCATTTGAAATTTTAGAATTGGTTGCCCGTGTCAAAGCAGTTTTACGCCGTACTCATAAACAAGAAACCTGTTTTATCATAAACGATGTGTCCATTGAATTTGACACACACCGTGTCCGCAAAGATGGTGTTGATGTTACCTTAACCCCCAAAGAATTTGAATTGCTCGAAACCTTAGTCGTAAACCGTAATTTGGCCTTGTCCCGTGATAAACTGCTTGACTTAGTATGGGGTTATGATTTTGAGGGCGACATTCGTACTGTCGACGTACATATTCAGCGATTAAGAAGTAAGTTAGATTTAAAAAATGAAATTGCTACCGTATATAAACTGGGATATCGATTAAATGCTTGAGTGAGGTTCTATGAAATTACGATTTTGGCAAAAAACCTATCTTTTTACACTGTTTCTATTTCTACTCTTCTTCTGCGGTGGTATATTCTTTATAAGCTTTAATAACCAAAAGACTCTTGTTGAACACGAAAAATACTCTGCCCTTTCTGAGCAGAGCTATCTTATTCAACTCATCAAAAATGATATGGGAAAAACTAAAAATGGGCGTTTAATCAATAACGTTGATATTTTTTCCAGTTATCAAAATTATTATTATCAGCAGAATATCCTAACGGAATTTCGCACCTTAAATGACAGCGGTGATTTTATTCTCTCTACAGGAAATTTACCGGCTGAGTTGTCAAACGCCTTAATTGACCGTTCTGCGATAAAGATTAGCCCTCTAACACAAAGTGGCAGCCTGTTTGTAGAAAGTGACGGATGGCACTATTTTTGCTCTCTTGCTCCTTTAGATGAATCAAATTATATAGTTGTCGCCAGCAATGTTAATTACTTATTTAATGAACTTTCCGGGCAAAGATTTTTTTATACCGCCGTTTGCATTATTGTTTCTCTTTTTCTAGGTATTGTTTTATTTTTTGTGTTAAAACGAATCTCTTATCCTCTGCAAAAACTTTCAGCTACCGCTGATGAAATTGCAAAAGGTTCTTTACAAGTAAGAGCTGTTGTCAAAGGACATGATGAAATTAGCGAGCTTGCTGAAAGCTTTAATAATATGGCGGATTCTGTTGTGTCAAAAATGGAAGATTTGGAAATTGCCGCTGAACAAAAAGAGCGAATTGCCGATAACTTGTCCCATGAAATCCGCACACCGCTTACTGCCATTCAAGGATATGCGGAGTACATGATATTGGCCAATTTATCAGAAGAAGAACGTGAGCAGGCTTTGGCATATATCGTCGAAGAAAGTCAACGGCTGCAAAAAATATCAGACCGTATGCTTAAGCTTTCTGTTATGCGCCGTGAAGAAGTGGAGTTGTTGCCTTTATCCATTCAGCCTATTTTTGAACATGTTGCTCTCACTATTTCTGCACGGGCCAGCAAACAAAAAGTGCTTTTCCACATGGAAAAAGCACCTGATTTCTATATCAATGGAGATGAAATATTACTGGAAAGTTTATTTACCAACATTGCAGATAATGCTGTAAAAGCTTGTAATCCTGATGACAGGGTTTCTATCTTTTTCCGTTCTACTTCTACAGATTTATCGATTATTATACAGGACACAGGGCGCGGCATGACGGAAGAAGAGGTTGCCAAACTGGGTGAACCCTTCTATCGCCCTGACAAAGCCAGAAGCCGAAATGCCGGAGGCGCAGGTCTGGGTATTACTCTATGCTGTCAAATTGCACTTTTGCATAAGGCAAAACTCATTTATTATTCTAAAATTAACGTTGGAACAGAAGTACATATCACATTCCCTCTCATATCAGCACCACCTGATTCTCTAAGGAGAACTGCTCATGAATAAGACAAAAAAATCTCAAAAATATCTCTTAACCATTTGCATTGCTATGTTACTGACGGCTACCTTTATCTTATCTTTATTTTTGGGCCTTTATTGGTTAGAAAAAAGTGAAATCGGACAGATTCAAAACAATACGGTAGCTAACACTATGAATTTGCCTGATTTCAATGAAAATCAATACAATACTTTTGTGATAGAAGAGCCTTTTTCGTCGCCAACTGTTTCTGCTCAAATGGTTCTCAGCATCGCCAATCAAGCTTGTGAATCTCTCTTTTATGAATCTCTCAGCGATAATATGATTATCACTCTTGATAATCAGCTCATTTTAGATCTTTATTCAGAACTACCTTTCGGTAATGACGACAAAGATTGGCTGTATTGGAATGGGTATGGGCTCACTCAAAAAGGCTATTTGTTTGCTTTTGCCATAGACGCTCAAAATGGAGATTTATTATCTGCTTTTATAGAAAAAGTCAATCAAGCTGACTTAAGCAACCTATTAAGAGAATTTGATTATTCTTCCACTGTGATTCGAAAAGAAACTTATTATAAAGAAGTGGAGGAAAAAGAAAACTCAATTGAATCAAGTGCTATCTTTAATCCCGATAGTATCGAGTATGGTGATAGTAACGTTTCTAGTGATGAACAAAGCCTTCACTTGGTAAAAGAAGAGAGCAAATTTTTGCAAAAGGATATTCCAGAACTTCCAGATATTTATCGAAAGCAAGTCGAATATTTATTTCAATCACAATTATTCGGCACATTTGATAGAGAAGAAAGCGCTACTGAATCTTACGGCTTAGAACCGATTTCAGAACCACTCTTTTCTAAAACAGATTTTGGCATAACAGCTGCTGTTAGCTTAAGTGACAAAAGTTCTCTTTATTTAACCTTTGATCCCTTTCAACAGAAAAACTCACAATTCATTTCTTTCACACGATTTCCATTTACTGATATTCTGCCGACTGCTGTAGAACAAATGCAGAATTTTTATTATACTCCTACAAATGAATATCTATTTTTTAATTATTGAGCCCTAATTCGTCTATTTTTTGACGTAGTTTTAAGAAATCTTCAAATGCTCCCGGTTTATTGTTGGGATTGCGCAGCAATGCCGCAGGGTGCAATGTTCCCATCATGAGCGTGCCATTTTTTTCAAAAAAAATGCCATGCTCTTTTGTGATTTTAATGTCCGGCTTTATGAGTTTGGCTGCGGCAATTCTGCCCAAACAGACCACTATTTTAGGGCTCAATAGAATCAGTGCAAATTGATTTCCCAGCCAGTCTGTACAGGCCTCTTGTTCTTCAGGCAGCGGATCGCGGTTTTTTGGCGGCCGACACTTGACAATATTGGCAATATAAATATTCTTTTTTCGGTCTAAATCGACAGCCGCAAGCATTTTATCCAACAACTGACCACCTCGGCCTACAAAAGGCTCTCCCTGTAAATCCTCATTTTCACCGGGGCCTTCTCCAATAAACATAACCCGTGAACTAGGGTTTCCCACCCCAAACACTACGTTGGTACGGGTTTCACAAAGTCTGCATTTCCGACAGGCTTTACAATTTTCTTCTAATGTATTCCAATCTTTAAACATATTCTTTTATTGTTTCTCCTTGCAGTTTAATTCTTCCCTATTTTAACACATTTTCTGTTAAAAAACACTTATCAGGTTGAAAAATAATAATAAAAGGAGTAAGATAAGAATAGAAATGAATGCAGGTTTGCAAGGAGGATAATTTTAAAATGAAAGTTATGGTAGAAACATCTGCTCGTCATGCCCATATTACGGATGAGCATTTAGAAATTTTATTTGGTAAAGGTGCAAAACTTACCAATAAAAAAGATTTGTCGCAGCCCGGTCAATATGCTTGTGAAGAAAAAATTGAAGTAGTAGGTCCTAAAGGTTCCATGGTAATGTCTATTCTAGGTCCGACAAGACCCGCTACACAAATAGAGGTTGCCGCCACAGACGCCCGCAAATTAGGGTTTGCCGCTCCTATTCGTGAATCCGGCGATATTGCCGGTACTCCCGGTTGTACCATCAGAGGTCCCAAAGGTGAAATCACCATTGAAAACGGTGTGATTATCGCTAAACGTCATATTCATATGCGCCCAGAAGATGCTGAAGCTTGCGGCGTAAAAGATAAGCAAATTGTGTCCGTAAAAGTGGGTGCTAACAATCGTTCCCTTATTTTCGGCGATGTTGTTTGCCGTGTAAGCCCTTCTTATGCCCTCGCTATGCACATTGATACGGATGAATCCAATGCTGCCGGTTTAACCGGTACGGTAGATGGTGAAATTATCGTTTAAGTATATTTAGTTATGAATAAAGAAAGGTGCGGTGCTGTTGTTCAGCTTACCGCACCTTCTTTTTTTGCTTTAGAATATCAGATAAAAAACAACAGGGAAGCTTCTGCTTCCCTGTTGCTTTCATAAAGAAATTTATTTTTGATTTACTTTATCTTGCATATATTGATTTAACAGTTCTTTTTCAAGGTCATATTTTTCTTGTGCTTCTACTAAGACATCCTGCAAGCCAAGTGAATTTAGCGTTGCAATATAATTATCCCATGTATCAACAGATTCAGCACCAGAAATAACACCCCACAAGTATCTGTTTTTCTCGTCTTCGATATCCGTTCTAACTTCAACCCATGTCTTTAAGGAAGCAGGGTTTTTCCACTCAATCAAACTGGCAGCGTAATCGCGGCTTTGTTCACCGGATCTTTCAAACAAAGCTTTTGTTTCCGGTGTATTTGTCAGCAAGGCTTCATCTTTGCGGTTGAAGAGGTTGTTGAATAAATCCAAACCAATATTTTCGCTCTCATTTCTTTCATCACCGATAGCAATGATTGGTTTATAAATGCCATCAACAATTTCGTATTCCTGTCCTTCAGTACCGAATCTTCTCTCAATATAATTTTCTGTGCTGGACATATCATCCCACATTGCATAGATTCTTTCAGGATCTTCTGCCGCTTTTGTAATACCGAAATAAGCCCATGCAGCACTGGTGGCAGGGTCTTCTTGCGGATTTCCATTTTCACCGGTTACCATTTCAATCGGAATCCATTTTGCATCAGGATTGGAAGCATAGAAGCTTTTCATAACTGGATCATCCGGATTATTCCAAGTAACCCAGCTATAGGTTACACCAAAACCGCCGTTTGCCATTTCTTCATCACGGTTAGTATCTTGTGTAATATTGGGGGTAATATAGCCATTTTGATAAAGTTCAGCTACATCAGCAATCCATTTTTTAGTATTATCGTTGGCAGGTCCATATCCTACTTTACCCTCTTTATCAACGGTAAATCTATCATAGTGAGAATCCCCATAGCTTTGAATCCAAGGCCAGAAAGAACGGAAATCGTAACCGTCGCCGCCTAGACCATATGTATCCTTTTGACCGTTTCCATCGGGATCATCTTCAGTGAAAGCACGGAGAACTTCATTGAGTTCATCGACGGTTTTCGGAACCTCCAGATTCAGATTTTTCAACCAATCTTCGCGAATCCACAGAACTTCGCAAGAAGGTTCTGCAACGTCACCTGGAATTCTATAAACAGAACCGTCATCTTCTGTTGCATAGAACAGTGTTTTAGGATCCATTTTATTATAGTAATCTCTCATGTTTGTATATTTATTCATATACTCAGAAACATCTTGGAGCAACCCTGCATCTTTCCACTGCAAAAACTCATTGTCCATTGCCCACCACCACATCACATCAGGCATTTCATCACCACCTGCCATGAGTAAGCTGATTTTTGACTGTCCATCTGACCAACCGGGCAAAACCACCAAATCAATATTCACATTATATTTTTCTTCCAGCATTTTTTCAATTCTGCTGTCCGATTTGGTGTAGCCTGTCAAAACAGCTACAGAGAGATCCATTGTATCCTCATAAGCTGTGGGGTCAACCTTTGCACCGGGTTCTGTACTTGTATCCCCTTCTTTTGTACTGGCTACTTCAGAATTTTCTGCTGCTTTTGAACTTGAGTCTTTGCTTTCATTTCCGCCATTATTACCGCATGCTGTCAGAACACTGACCGCCATGACAAAAGAAAGAATAAGACTCATAAATTTTGCTGTCTTTTTCATGTAAATGACCTCCTTTATTTTCTTTGATTTGCTTTTATTTATCATCGGAAAAACCGATAATTTTCAATTAACCTTTTATTCCGCCAATCATAACACCTTTTACAAAATATTTTTGTACAAAAGGATATACAATTAAAATTGGAACAGTGGCAACAACAATAGACGCTGCTTTAATCGTTTCGGCATTTGTATTGATTTGTGCTCTTACATTTACCCCGGCACTCTGCATGGCCTGTTGTGTATTTGTCAACATATTTCTCAAAACGGCCTGCAAAGACCACTTAGCAGTATTTTGAATATAAAGCACGGTTGACATATAGTCATTCCAATATGTTACCGCTGTAAATAGAGCAATCGTTGCAATGGTTGCCTTAGATAAAGGAATAATAATGTAAAAGAATATTTTTAAATCATTGGCACCATCAATTCTTGCTGATTCTTCTAAACTCTCCGGAATAGCCGCAAAAAAGCTTTTCATGATAATGCAATTGTAGGCACTGACCATTAGCGGCAAAATTAATGCCCATCGAGTATCATACAACTTCAAGTTTTTTATCAGCAAATAGTTAGGAATCATTCCTGCATTAAAAATCATCGTAAATAGAATGAGAAACATAATTACTTTTCCGCCTCTAAGTCTTTTTTTACTCAGAGGATATGCGGTCATAGCCGTAAGAAGAGTGCCCAGCACTGTTCCCGAAACCGCCACAACAATGGTGGTATAAAATCCATTATAAATATCCGGGCTTTTGAAAACGGATTTATAGGTATCTAAATTAAATCCTTTTGGATAAAGGAATAACCCTCCTTTTAGTGCCGCTTCTGTAGAGCTTACGGAAACCATCATAACGTGCCAAAAGGGATATAAAACCAAAAGACTTAAAAATGCAAAAAACGCATAATTGAAAACGGTGAAAATCTTTTCTGCCTTTGTTCTATGAATCGAATTTTTCTTGATTACTTTAGCGCTCATGTTTTTACCCACTTTCTTACCATATAGATTCATTCCCGCTCTTTTTAGCGGCCTGATTTACCGTGTAAATCAAGATTAGAGCAACTACAGATTTAAACATACCTGCCGCGGTAGTAAAGGAATAGTTTGTCTTTTGAATTCCCATACGGTAAACATAGGTATCAATGATATCGGCAACATCATATACAAGAGCAGAATAAAGCATAAAAATCTGATCGAACCCTGCATTTAATATATTATTACAGCTTAAAATCAAGGTAATAATAATGGTCGGCATAATGGCAGGAAGAGTAATATGTATGGTTTGTTTAAAGCGTTTTGCACCGTCTATGGATGCCGCCTCATACAACTGAGGATCTACGGCCGATAATGCAGCCATATAGATGATGGTACCCCAACCCATACCTTTATAAATATCTGAGATAACCAACATTGGCACGAATGCAGATGTGTCTGTCAGTACCTGCATATCTTTTCCGGTAATTTTATTTATTATATTGGTGATAACACCGGTGGACGGATTTAAGAAGTTCATAATTATACCCGCCATAATAACCCATGAAATGAAATATGGTAAATACAAAAGGGTTTGTGTTACTTTTTTATATTTCAGACTTCTCATTTCATTCATCATTAAAGCTAAAATGATAGGAATCGGAAAACCAATCACCATTTTACTGATGCTGATTACCAATGTGTTTTTTAGGACCTTTAAAAATGCAGGCTTGGTAAATAATGTGACAAACTGTTCAAAACCCACCCATTTACTCTTTTCAGGCGCAAATGG
>URPG01000060.1 GCA_900549675.1 uncultured Oscillospiraceae bacterium
TCATCAACTCACACTGACTACTGGTTACAAAAAATTGAAAATCAATAGTACGGCTGTACAGGAGGTTGTTTTATTAAAAAAATCTGTGGATGCAAGGGATAAAGGCGATGTACATTTCGTTCTGACGGCGGAAACAAAAATTGACGGTAACGAACATCAATTGGTATCTAAGCACCGCAGTCACGAAATTTCATTGGCAGAGTCTTATCATTACCAAGCGGTGCAGGGTTCACCGCTGGCTCAAAGACCCGTGGTAGTTGGTTTTGGTCCTGCCGGACTTTTTGCGGCATTGATTTTAGCACAAGCCGGACAAAAACCTATTGTGATTGAGCGCGGCGAACCAGTAGAAAAAAGGCAAAAAACAGTGCGGGATTTTTGGCAGAACCGAACATTGCAAACCGAAAGCAATGTTCAATTTGGTGAAGGCGGAGCAGGCACCTTTTCAGACGGCAAACTGACAACGGGGATAAAAGATGTACGAATACGAAAGGTGCTGGATGAGTTTGTGAAAGCTGGTGCACCCCAAGAAATTTTATATGAGGCAAAGCCGCATTTGGGAACCGATAGATTGCCGGATATTGTAAGTTCTATTCGCAAAGAAATTATACGTTTGGGCGGAGAAATTCGTTTTGAAACTCAGTTTGTGGATTTTTCCGAAAAAGGTGGGAAACTAACAGCAGTAACCGTCCAAACACAAGGCAAATCAAAGGAAAATATCTCCTGCGACAATCTAATCTTGGCCATTGGTCACAGCGCCAGAGATACTTTTTCCTTGCTTGCCGATAGAAAATTGTCGCTAGAGGCAAAATCTTTTTCTGTGGGTGCAAGAATCGAGCATCCATCGGCGTTAATCAATCATTCCCAATATGGAGATTTTGCGGATTCCCCTTATTTGGGAGCAGCGGATTATAAGCTTTCTCACCGTACCAAAAGCGGACGCGGTGTTTATACCTTTTGTATGTGTCCCGGCGGTTATGTAACAGGCTCTGCCTCAGAAAAAGGCATGGTAGTAACAAACGGTATGAGTGAGTTTGCCCGTGATGGAAACAATAGTAATTCTGCTTTATTGGTCGGGGTTTCACCGCAGGATTTTGGCGGTAACCCATTAGATGGAATTAGTTTTCAGCGTGAAATTGAAAAAATCGCTTTCTGTCTTGCCGGTTCCGATTATTCTGCACCGGTGCAGAAAGTGAGTGATTTTTTGAAAGGGGTTCCGTCAAAATCCGTAATCAGTGATTTTGTAAGACCTACGTATGAGCCCGGTACAACACCAGCAGATATCAGCCGTTGTCTTCCTAATTTTGTTTCAGAGGCGATGAGAGAAGGAATTCATCATATGGCCCGCCGATTGAAAGGCTTTGACCATCCCGATGCTTTGCTGACCGCACCGGAAACTAGAAGCTCATCACCGGTAAGGATTTTACGGGATGAAAGCTTGCAGTCTTTGTCTATAAAAGGGATTTATCCTTGCGGAGAAGGTGCCGGATATGCGGGCGGAATTACCTCTGCTGCGGTAGATGGAATTAAATGTGCAGAAAAAATTTTGGAAAAAGGTTGAATTTTGCCTCAAAATTATGTAAAATATGTACTGTCTATAGTTGTGTGGATTTATGAGCGAGTTTGTGAATACCATTCATGATACAAGTAAACAGGACGATATAAATAAGAAATGCGGGAGGAAATAAGATGTCTAACAGACTATTTCAAGGAATTATCCATCAAATGAGAGATACCATTGACAGAACAATCGGTGTGGTTGATGAGTCTTCTGTTATTATTGCCTGCAGCGAACTCGGTAAAATTGGAGAAGTTAACGAATCTGTTCACCTTGCCAATGTGAGTTCGACAGAGCTTTTTAAGGCAAATGAGTACACGTTTAAAGCTTTCGGAAGCAGACCCAAGGCTGAATATGCTGTGTTTGTCGCCGGTACAGACGAAAATGCCATTAAGTATGCAAAAATTTTAGCGGTATCATTAGATAATATTAAGCAATATTATGATGAAAAATACGATAGAGGAAACTTTATCAAAAACGTAATTTTAGATAATATTCTGCCGGGAGATATTTATCTGAAGAGCCATGAGCTCCATTTTGATTCTGAATTGTCCCGTGTATGTATGCTGATTAAAATCACCAATAAAAATGATATTTCAGCTTACGATGTACTGCAAAACCTATTTCCTGACAAGAACAAAGATTTCATTGTGAACATCAATGAAACCGACATTGCCCTTGTCAAGGAAATCAAAAGCAATATTGACGAAAAAGACATCAACAAATTGGCAAGCTCAATTGTGGATACGCTGTCCAGTGAATTCTATACGCACTGCACGGTGGGTATCGGTACGGTTGTTGATAATATTAAAGATTTGGCAAGATCCTTTAAAGAGGCACAGGTTGCTTTAGAAGTAGGAAAGGTTTTTGATACCGAAAAAACTATTATCAACTACAATAATTTGGGCATTGCTAGGTTGATTTATCAACTGCCCACAACTTTGTGTGAAATGTTCCTCAAAGAAGTTTTCAAGCGGGGGCCGATTGATTCTTTAGACCATGAGACACTTTTCACCATTCAGCGTTTCTTTGAAAACAACTTGAATGTTTCTGAGACCTCCAGAAAGTTATTTGTACACCGTAATACGTTAGTATACAGATTAGAGAAAATCAAAAAAATAACAGGTCTTGATTTAAGAGAATTTGAAGATGCTATCATCTTTAAAGTAGCTTTAATGGTTAAAAAATACCTTTCCAATAATCCGTCAAAATTTTAATGATTTTGGACATGAATTCCGCATTGTTCCTTATGTTTAAGAAAAAATAGAATTGGCACCCATTGGCAGTTCATTATATGCTGATGGGTGATGTTGTTATAATAACAGCGGCAGGAGCAATTGCATTTTGATTTAGGAGGGATACATTTTGATTGAATTTCGCAATGTATCGAAAGTCTACAACAATGGAACAGAAGCTCTTCACAATATCAATTTAAAAATTGAAAAGGGAGAGTTTGTTTTCATCGTTGGTTCGTCCGGTGCCGGTAAAAGTACCTTTCTCAAGCTTATAATGTGTGAAGAGAGGCCAAGTTCAGGTCAAATTATTCTTGATGATGAAGATGTTTCAAAAATCAAGAAGAGAAGAATTCCTTATGTCAGAAGAAAAATGGGCATTGTTTTTCAGGATTTTAGGCTGATTGACCACATGACAGTTTACGATAACGTTGCTTTTGCCATGCGTGCCGTTGGAACATCAGAAAGAGCTGTTAAAAAAAGAGTCCCTTATATTTTAGGTTTGGTGGGGTTGCAGCACAAGGCAAAGCATTTTCCCTCTGAACTTTCGGGCGGAGAGCAGCAGCGCGTTGGATTGGCCCGTGCTTTGGTAAATAACCCGGCGATGATTGTAGCTGATGAACCAACGGGCAATATTGACCCTGCGTTATCTTTTGAAATTGTCGATTTGTTGAATGAGATTAACCGCCGCGGGACCACCGTATTAATGGTAACTCATGAACATTCGTTGGTAAAACATTTTCATAAAAGAATTATACAAATTCATAGCGGTGAGGTAGTAGCGGATACTGCTGAATTGCAGCAGTCTGTTCAACCACAAACCCCGGAAACGGAGCAAGAAGCTCAGTCTGCATCAATGCCTGAAACTGAAGAATTTGCAGAGGATTTTTCAGAAGATGGCGAATATGTTTTGCCTTATGAAGAAACAATGCAAGTTCAGGATGAGTTTGACAGTGCAGAGGACTATGGCTTTGAAGATGATGCCGAAGAATATGATTATATGAGTCCTAATGAGACTCCTTTAAATCATGCTGATGTCCATTCACAACCTGATTTTCAGTATGACCAGGAAGAGGTGAGTGAAGAATGAAACTGCGCAGTTTAGGATATCTATTTAAAGAAGGATTAAAAGGGCTTTGGAAAAATCGTACCATGAGCGTTGCCTCAATCGGAGTACTGATTTCCTGTTTGTTATTGACAGGAATTGCGGCTGTTTTATCGCTGAACATATCTTCCTTAATGTATCAATTGGAAGGGCAGAATAGTGTAATGGTTTCTTTGGACCGTTCATTGTCCCGCATTTCTACCATCCAGTTTGCTGAAAAGTTGGAAGAAATAGAAAACGTAGATTCTTATCGGTTTGTTCCAAAAGAAGAAGGCTTAAAATCAATTAAGCAAAAAATGGATACAGAAGGTAAAATCCTCGAAAATTTAGGGAGTGAGGAGAGTTTTTTGCCGGATGCTTATTTTGTCACCTTAAAGGATATTAGTCAATATGATGAAACGGTGGAATATTTGCAATCTATGGAAGAAGTACAAAAAGTCAGTGATGACTACCGTACCACAGCACAAAAATTAAGTCGTTTAGAAAGATTAATTCGCTATGCCAGTATAGGTATTGTGGTAATTTTAGGAATTGTTTCCTTATTTATTATCTCTAACACGATTAAAGTGACCATGTTTTCCCGCCGAATGGAAATCAATATTATGAAATCAGTGGGAGCAACAAATGGTTTTGTCAGAGTTCCTTTTATTGTTGAAGGTGTATTAATCGGCGTTCTTTCAGGGGTTTTATCTGCAACACTTTTGATGTTGGCGTATAAACAAATTGCAAAATTAATTTCTTCCATCACTCCGTTTATTACTTCGTTGAATTTAGTGCCATATCAAATTTATATTTATATTGTTTACATTGTTGTTGGAATGCTTTTTGGCTTGCTTGGCGGTGGTATTTCTATTAGTAAATATCTTAGAAAACAAGGCGAGAATGCAATTGTTTCTTAAAAATATTAAGAATTGTTTTATTTCATTCGCATATCTATGTATATCGGTTTTTATAACTGGATAGGTTATCGTAGAGGTGAATTGATATTTGTCATAAGTGTTATTATTAATGGTAAGCGTTAAAGTTTGTTTTTGCTTACTAAATTGAAAAGGATGGGAATTTTAATGGCGGAAAAGCAATATTTTGTTACAGAAGAAGGACTTAATGCTTTAGAAGAAGAATTAGAGTTTTTAAAAACTGTGCGAAGAAAAGAAGTTGCTGAAAAAATTAAAGTAGCTCTTTCTTTTGGCGACTTGTCAGAAAACAGTGAGTATGATGAAGCAAAAAATGACCAAGCGATGGTTGAGGCTCGAATTGCTGACCTCGAAATTATGCTGAAAAATACAGTAGTCATTGATGAAAGTGAACTTACCACTGAAAAGGTTCATATTGGGTCAAAGGTAGAGGTTGAGATTATTTCACCTGACGGAAACAAGTCAATTCGTGAATTTAAGATAGTGGGCTCCAATGAAGCTAATCCTAGAAACGGAAAAATTTCCGATGAGTCCGCCGTTGGCAAATCTCTTTTAGGAGCAAAGGCTGGCGAGCATATCAAGGTTGAAACACCGTCTGGAATATCGGAATATACGATTCTTGGTATTTCAAGATAAAAAAAGGAGCATTTTTGCTCCTTTTTTGATTTATTCAGAGGATATTGATATTTATATCTAGCGTAAAATAAAAGAATATGCTATAATTAATGGATAAAGCTTGTTTGCCTAAAAAAGATTTATTTTTTTAGGGCATAGAAAGGAAGTCGAAAATGGCAGAGAATAATGTGACTCCTGTAGCAGAAGAACAGGAAAATGAACAAAACATGAAGGAACTTTTGCGTATTCGCCGAGAAAAATTGGCTAAACTGCGTGAAATGGGAGAAGATCCCTTTACCGTAACTTCTTTTGACGTTAAACATAAAGCACAAGATATTCTGGATGCTTTTGAAGATAAATATGAAGGTAAATCCGTTACTGTGGCAGGCCGTATTATGAGCCGCCGTGTCATGGGAAAAGCTGCTTTTATGGATTTGCGTGATTCATCCGGCAAAATTCAGTTATATATTAAAATTGATATTATTGGAGAAGATAACTTTCAAAAAATTTCCTCTTATTTGGACATTGGCGATATTGTAGGAGTGGAAGGAGAGGCTTTTCGGACAAGACGCGGTGAAATTTCTGTTAAGGTTTCTACTCTGCAAATTCTGTCAAAATCTTTACTTCCCCTGCCTGAAAAATATCATGGGTTAAAAGATACAGATGCACGTTATCGCCAGCGTTATCTGGATTTGATTATGAATCCTGAAGCAAGAGATGTCTTTATTAAACGCTCGAAAATCATTTCTGCAATTCGAGAATTTTTAGATACCAGAGAATTCATTTCTGTTGAAACACCTGTTTTGCATACGCAAGCCGGTGGTGCAGCAGCCAGACCGTTTATCACTCACCATAATTCACTTGATATGGAGCTCTACCTGCGTATTGCCTTGGAACTTCATCTTAAACGATTGATTGTGGGGGGATTTGACAGAGTCTATGAAATTGGCAGAACCTTCAGAAATGAAGGAATGGATACCCGCCATAATCCGGAATTTACGATGCTTGAACTCTATCAGGCTTATACTGACTTTGAGGGTATGATGAATTTGACAGAAGAGATGATTCGTTTTGTTTCTCATAAAGTTTTAGGAACAGGAACTGTCAACTATGAGGGTGTTGAGCTTGATTTTGATAAGCATTTTGAGAGAATTACCATGGTCGACGCTGTCAAAAAGTATGCCAATGTTGATTTTACGGCAATTTCCACGTTGGAGGAAGCAAGAAAATTGGCAGATGAGCATCATATTGAATATGAAGACAGACATAAAAAAGGTGATATCCTCAATTTCTTCTTTGAAAACTATTGTGAAGATAAATTGATTCAGCCTACCTTTGTAATGGGGCATCCTGTGGATATTTCTCCGCTTGCAAAGAAAGACCCGAAAAATCCAGAGTATACGGAACGTTTTGAATTGTTTATTGTGGGCAGAGAACATGCAAATGCCTTCAGTGAACTTAATGATCCTATTGATCAAAGAACGAGATTTGAAGCACAAGCTGCCTTAAAAGCAGCGGGTGATGATGAGGCTTGCGATGTTGATGAAGATTTTTTAACGGCTCTGGAGTATGCTATGCCTCCCACAGGCGGTATGGGTATGGGGATTGACCGTTTAACAATGATACTAACCGGTTCGGCTTCAATTCGTGATGTGTTATTATTCCCGACGATGCGTCCCAATAATGGATAAGAGCAGGTGATAAAATGGCAAGAGAACGTTACTTGATTGATTCATCAGAGGATACGATACATTCCAATCAAATTGTATTGACTGATAAAAAGGATATTCGTAAGAACTGGTGGCATTATCATAAAATGATTATTTTTGGCATTGTTATCGCTGTGGCAGTTGTATGCAGTTTTGTGTATTCGATTCTTTCTAAAGAAAAACCCGATTATTATGTAGCACTGCTTACGAGTACCAATCTTCCGGAAGATTTAATTGCTGAGCTGGAAGATTATCTTGAATTGTATGCCGATGACCGCACACAAGACGGAGAAGTATTGGTGAGAATTAATGCCTATGTAATCGGCGACCCCAATACAGACACTGTATCGGATCCAAATCTTTTACAGGCCGCTATGGTTCGCTTTACGGCAGATGCCAGCTCAGGAGATAGTTTGATTTATCTTCATGATGAAAAAACATTTAACCACCTTGCTTCTACAGGATTGGAAGGTTTTTTCCGCTATAATGACGGAACACCTATGCCGGATACCGCAAATGACTATGATAAAGCGATGCTGACATGGCAAGAAGTTGAGGCTCTGGCCGATTTTAAACCGCAAAGCTTAACCAGTGATACAGTGAGCCAAGAAGATATATTAAAAATTTTGGAACGCTATCGACTTTCGTTTCGGAATAGACCGTTAGATTCAGATGAAAAAGAAGAAAAAGCGGAATACTATCAAAAATCAGATGAATTTTACAAACGCTTAATTAAAAATGAAAAATGGCAGCAAAATAGCAAAAGTAGATTTAATTCAATTCAATGAACGGGGGCTGTTTTATGGGTATGACAATGACACAGAAGATATTGGCGGCACATGCCGGCCTTGATTCTGTCAAAGCAGGGCAGTTAATTAATGCCGATTTAGATATTGTATTGGGCAATGATATTACCACTCCGGTGGCTATCAATGAGTTTGAAAAATGTGGTGCGGATTCGGTTTTCAGTAAAGACAAAATTATATTGGTAATGGATCATTTTACTCCCAATAAAGATATAAAATCAGCACAGCAATGTAAAAGAAGCCGTGATTTTGCCGCCCAATATGGTATTAAGCACTTTTATGATGTCGGCATTGTCGGTATTGAACATGCCCTTTTACCGGAACAAGGCATTGTAGGGCCGGGCAACTGTATTATTGGCGCTGACTCACATACCTGTACTTACGGCGCTTTGGGTGCGTTTTCTACTGGTGTAGGTTCCACGGATATGGCTGCTGGTATGATTACCGGTAAAGCTTGGTTTAAAGTTCCGCCTGCCATGAAAGTTGTTTTGAGAAATAAACCTAATCCTTATGTAAGCGGAAAGGATGTTGTGCTGCATTTAATCGGAAAAATTGGTGTTGACGGTGCTTTGTATCAGTCGATTGAATATACAGGCGACGGAGTATCGGCTTTATCCATGGATGACCGCTTTACAATCGCAAATATGGCGATTGAAGCAGGGGCTAAAAATGGTATTTTTCCTGTGGATGAAAAAACGCTGGAATATTGTAAAGATAGGTATCATGGTGAACTTAAAATATTTGAAGCAGATGAAGACGCTGAGTATACACGGGTAGTTGAGATTGATTTGGCAGAACTCAAGCCAACGGTTGCACTTCCTCATTTACCGGAAAATACAAAACCGGTGCAAGAAGCAAAGGGACTGAAAATTGACCAATGTGTCATAGGTTCTTGTACCAATGGCAGAATCAGTGATATGCGTATAGCGGCAGAGATTCTGAAGGGAAAAAGAGTTGCAGATGGTGTACGCTGTATTGTGATACCTGCAACACAAGATATTTATCTCCAGTGCCTAAAAGAAGGGTTGGCACAAATTTTTGTAGAAGCCGGAGCCGTTTTCAGTGTTCCCACTTGCGGGCCTTGTATGGGCGGGCATATGGGTATTTTGGCAGAAGGTGAGCGTGCTGTTTCAACCACCAACCGCAATTTTGTAGGAAGAATGGGGCATGCCAGTTCTGAAATTGTGCTTGCTTCTGTAGCCGTGGCTGCTGCCAGTGCATTAACAGGTGTAATTACAGACCCTAATGATTTAGAAAATTGAGAAAGGCGGGTATTGTCAATGACTGCAAAAGGTAAAGTGCATAAATACTTTGATAATGTAGATACAGACGTGATTATTCCAGCTCGTTATTTAAATACATCTTCTCATAGTGAGTTGGCTGCTCATTGTATGGAGGATATCGATAAGGATTTTGTAAAAAAGGTTCAACCAGGTGATATCGTAGTGGCAGAGAAAAATTTTGGCTGTGGTTCATCGAGAGAACATGCTCCTATTGCCTTAAAAGCTTG
>URPG01000061.1 GCA_900549675.1 uncultured Oscillospiraceae bacterium
TTGTGAAAAGCCATACTTCTTGTTTCTCTTTACCCTAGAAATTTATGAGTTTGAATAGTATAATTTTAATAGATATAAAATTCAAAAAAGCAAGGGAAATGTATGTTCTGTAAAATTCATCAACAAATCAATATTCTGAAAAATATATTCAAAAAGAGAAAAGAACTCATTCATTCTGAAACCATACAAGAAGAAAAATTGTTAGTACTCTCTTTCTTCAAATGGATTTTTCTTTCTTTGTGCATAGGCGTTACAGCAGGACTTGCCGGAGCTTTATTCTCGATTAGTGTACATTTTCTTACTCATCTCCGTCTAAATCACTATTTTCTGATTTATTTTCTGCCGTTGGGGGGTATTATCATTGTTTTTTTGTACCAAATCTGCGGTATTAAAAAACCTCAAGGTACAGATTTAGTCATTGACGCCATACGCTCACCGGAACCTGTTCCTTTTGTAATGGCTCCGCTTATTTTTATCGGTAGTTGCATCACACATCTGTTAGGAGGTTCCGCCGGCAGAGAAGGTGCGGCACTTCAAATTGGGGGAAGCTTAGGATATCAAGTTGGCACAAAATTCAAACTCGATGAAAAAGATTTACACTTAGCCACCATGTGCGGCATGTCTGCCTGTTTCTCTGCTCTTTTTGGAACTCCTGTGGCAGCCGTGATATTTGTTATGGAAATTGTCACCGTCGGCAGTATGTATTATTCGGCATTGGTTCCCTGCACAATTGCTTCTATCACAGGAAAAATCATTGCGGCACAATTCGGGATTTCCCCTACTTCATTTACCATAAAAGGGCTCCCTGACTTTCAAATCATTTCCATCCTCCAAGTTCTTGGTTTGGCCGCAGCCTGTGCCGTAATCAGCTTATTCTTTTGCTTTGTAATGCATAAAACAAGTCAAATTTATCAAAAATGGTTTTTAAACCCATACTACCGCATTTTGGCCGGTTCCGCCATAATATTATTGCTTTCCCTTGTAACGGGCAGAGATTATTTGGGATTAAGTGAAAACATATTGAAATCTGCTTTCTCAGGGCAAATTCGTCCGGAAGCTTTCTTTTTCAAACTCATGATTACAGCTTTTACACTGGGATGCGGGTTTAAAGGCGGAGAAATTGTACCCACCTTTGTCGTCGGTGCCACTTTCGGAAATTTTTTGGGCACCATTATAGGTTTAGACCCCTCTTTTGCCGCTGCCATTGGTTTTTTATGTGTATTTTGTGGTGTGACAAATTGTCCCATCAGCTCATTGGTTTTAGGAGTCGAAATATTTGGAGCAAAAGGATTCCTTTTCTATTTTTTTGCAATCGGCATCAGTTATATGCTCTCAGGTTATTCCGGTATATACCAAAAACAAAAAATTTTGTATGCCAAACACAAACTTCTCTTTCAAGCGCAAAAATAAGTTAACTTGTTTATAAAAAGGAGTTGCTCCTTATCCCAAACCAAAATAAAATTAACGATAAAAAGACAGATGAAAGGTAACCTCATCTGCCTTTTTTACCTTTATTCTGTGATACATGGCAAAATAACTAAAGAAACTCTCAAAAGATTGACGGCTAATCTTTTTTCTTTTCTTGTTATGAATGCGTACAGATGTTATGATTTTATTATTGATATCCAATGAAATTGGACATCAACTACCAGCGTTTAAAAGGAGATAATGAATGTGAGAGAAAATAAATTGAAGCTTCGTACGTTTCATGATCAAGACATTGACCTGTTCACCTCTTGGCTTCACAAGGACTATATCAGAAGATGGTATCAAGATCCGGAGGATTGGCTGTTAGAAATCAATAAGCGCCATGAGGAATATGTATGGATACATCACTGCATTGTCCTGTATGGTGAAACCCCCATTGGGTTTTGCCAATATTACGATTGTTATGATGCAAAAGATCTTGAAGATTGGTATACCGTCACTCAGCGCGGCGATATTTACAGCATAGATTACCTAATTGGGAAAGAGGAATACTTAGGCAAAGGCTATGGTAAAGAGATTGTTCATATCTTGACAGAGCATATTAAAGATACAGAGAACGCCCGTAAAATCATCGTACAGCCAGATGAGGACAACAACCCTTCCAATGGTGTTTTACTGGCAAATGGCTATATCTATGATAAACAAAAAAGATATTACTGCAAGATTTTAAAATAATCCTGTAATAACCCTAAAAACAGAAAAGAAAAACTCCGTCTGAAGACTACACCAAGACGGAGTTTTTGGAAAGCACATCATTTTATTTGCCTGTTTGGGTCCAATAAGAGCCAATCATTACAAAGGGTGTGAAATCCCTTATCTCTTTTGGGATTTATACGGCAAATTATTCTGTACAATCATTCAAATTTTTTGTAATGCTGTTTAACTATAAAGTGCAACTTGTGTCATCATCATCACATCTGTCAAATCAACTTCGCCATCGCCATTCATATCAGCGGCATAAATTTGTGAGGGAGTAAGGTTTAGCTTGCCCGTAACAAACTGTGCTGCCATCATAATATCCGTAAGATCCACTTTGCCATCTCCGTTTATATCACCCAGTAAAACATCTACAATGGTAATATAGCTATCAGAAACCGCTGTATTCATAGGTTGTATCTCTATATTATTCACTTTGCAGGATTCTACTTTTAATGCCGTAGTAACCGCTGACTCATCAATGGAATCTGTCACCAAAAACTTGGCATAGGCAATTTTAATGGAATCTTCCGTCCATGCATTCACGCCAAGACCTAATAATTTTATTTCACCTTTTTGGGTGATGTTAGAACTCTTGACAGTCCATTCATAATCATTTTCATTCCAAGTAACATCTTGAAGCGTAAGCAGCGATGAATCATAAGAAATTGTTGCCTCGACACCGGCAAAATTTTGCGCGTTATCGATGATGAGGGGGATTGTGACAGAGGTTCCGGCACGTACGGTATAAGAATAGCTGCTTTCTTGACCAAAAGTGATGGGCGTTGCTGTACTTGGATCTCCACCCTTGCCCCATAACATGGTTCCGTCATCATTGATGGCAGCCAATACGATTTCGGCTTGATCCCAGTTTTCCCAGTCCCATCCTACCGATACTTTTCCTTTATAGATACTCTCTCCTATACTGATTTCTATTGTATTCGCCTCGTACATTTTCCAAGTGCCGGTATAATTACTGTTACTGCTGCTGATGGTACCGTCTGCTTCCAGCTTCGCTTTAACGCCGCGGGCATAATAATTGTTCGGTGCTGCCAAACGATCATGTATCGCCAATTCAAACTCTCCGGCTACATAGGATGCATCAATCGGCTGATCTATATTTTCCCCTGCATATCGGGCGGGAGAAGCCAGCGGCCATCCGTCCTCTGTCCAAATAATTGAACGTATATGCAGCCTTTGATTCGGATCTTTAGCGTGCATTCCATACATCCATTTTCCATCTGCCGCTTTGAAAACACTATTGTGTCCTGTAGCCCGCCATTGTGAACCGTTTTCAAATATGTAGGGACCCATTACTTTTGTTCCAACATTGGGGTCATAAGAAAGCGTATCTTCCACCAACATTCCGTCTTTATCGCCTAAATCCGGATTAGGAACTAAGTTTGGATTTTCATTGATGGATTTATTGGAAAACACATAATCCATATTTTACGTTTTCTTCTGTATAGGTAATCATATTGAATCCATTATAATCATAAAATGGTCCGGTAATATTTTTTGAACGTCCGACACGCATATTATAAGTTGAATCTAAATAATCATAAGACACCACTAAGTAGTAATATCCGGTTTCTTCACTGTAAAAGATAGTAGGTCCTTCAATGCCTGCCTGTGTTTTGCGCAGTCCGTCAAGCGGCTCGGCAAACGCATAGGATCCTCCCCTATTGGCGACCAGAATTCCTGTGTTATGCCTTACCTCATAATTTTCATCATTGGGATCTAAGCTTTCCTGATCAAAAGGCAATCCTGTTTGAGGGTCCAATTCCAACACGTAAATTCCTGAGAAGAATGAACCGTATACCATATACAAGCGTTCTTCATCTTTATCAAAAAGCACCGTTGGATCAATGGCATTTGGACCAAATGCGGCAGAGGCTTCATTGTCCATACCAAATTTAAATTCTCCGGAGCCGGATTGAATTTTTCCGCCGCGACGCCATGCGTCATAAGATTTAACGACAATACCGCCATCCACCCAGTTGTTCAGAGAACCTAAGCTGTATTCCTCTCCCTCCACAGGCTCCAATACTGCCATACCAATAGCTGAACATTTGTTACCAAACCCTCTGCCGCCGTCATTTAGTGTATTGGATACGGAATAATAAACATGGTATTTTTTCGTAACGGGATTGTAAAAGATGTGCGGAGCCCAAAAAGAACCCACATTTCCATAATTGCCGTATTCACTCACGAATTTTCTGGCTGTATCGGCATATCCATCCGTTAACCTTACGGTATTGGTCCATTTGATAAGATCCGTTGACTTCCGTATTGTCGTGTTATGTGTGCAAAGCATATAATAAGCTTGTTCTTCTTCCACATAAATGATTTCCGGATCATGAACACTATCGTTGTTGGGGTAAGACCGTCCATGCGAATCTGATTTATTGGCATGCGGTGCGTCCACCAATTCAATCCGTTCAGGCATTTTTACAACCTCAACCTCTGCCGTTGCCGTGCCCGCCTTCGTTTGCGCACTGATAGTGGTTTTACCAAGTCCAGTTGCTTTTACGGTACCGTCAGGGGTTACGGTTGCCACATTTTTATTTGAGCTTGTCCACATTTTGACGGGATTTCCCGAAGTAACTTCTAAATAAGTTTGATTCACCGAATAAACAGAATCCCCAAGGAATAAAACCACTTGCTTTCGATTAAAGCTTTCACCCGCCGCTGATACTGATAATGGTTTTGTATTCATGCATAACGACAGGAACAGCACTACCGTCAGAAGCCATGACAGAACCTTTACAACCTTTTTAAATCGAAAAACATTTTGAACCGATTGCATATTTACCCTCCTGTATTTTATCTTTTTTTCCTTCTTGAATATCATCGAATTGATATCTATTATTTTTTCTTTAAGAGATTTTTTTGTCTGAGCATTAAGAAGAGGAAAAGGATAAGCGAAAGTATCGCCGCTATAAACACAATGCCTATAATTTCTCTGCTATTGTCGCCTGTCTGAGGATTCTTTCCCCCTTTTTCAGAGTCGTTTGTGTTTGGTTTTAGACTACTGCTGTCCGAAACTTCACTTTCCTCTACTTGAGAACTTATTAATTCAGACGATTCATTTTCTGGTTCTGACTCTATTCCTGATTCAGCGAAACTGCTTTCCAGTTCGCTTGAGCTGCCTTCCGGTTCGCTGGAACTTTCCTCTGGTTTACTGGAAGTTCCCTCGGATTCACTGGAATTTTCCTCCGGTTTACTGGAACTGCTTTCAGACTCACCGGAAGACAAATTAATTTTGCCGTTTTCGATAACTGCTCGATCTAAAATGCTCACAATTTCTCCGTCCGTATTTACTGTATTCAAAACTTCAGCCGTTAAATTCACTTCTGCTGAACCGGTAAAATCCGAATTCAATTTGAAAGTGACATGGGCAATAGTACCGGATTCTGTCAATGCGAGATTGTTATCATAGATCAAAAAACGTCCGTTGATTTCGTTGTAAGATTCAATCGCCTGTTGAAAAAGCTCTGCCTTTGCAATGGATACTAAAGTCATTTTTGTTTCATCATATTCTATCATCCCTTGAATTCCGGATAAGGTAGAGAATTCGCTGATTGTAATCGGTACAGTTACTGTTTCTCCGGCTTTCCCCTCTACCGTTTCCACTTTTAGGGTATAATGCTCCTGTGCAAAAACGCTATAAGTACCGACTGAGGTTACCATTGCCATGCAAATGAACAAAGCAAATATTTCTTTTAGAAGATTTTTAACCATTTTATACTTTCCTTTCTGTTTTTTCGTCAGTATCCTTTCTTTCTCAGAAAATTGTTTGCAATTCATATCCTAAAGTGCTTAACCTTATGCGCTTTTGGAAATCCGCCTTGTTCTGGTATAAATACACCTTTAACATTTTTTCGTTATCCTATTTTTTCTTTTTTAAACTGAAGCGGTGTTTTACCTGTCATATGCTTAAATACTGTAAAAAAATAAGTTTTAGAATTAAACCCCACTTCTCTGGATAAGCTGTCAAGATTAATGCCGTCTTCTATCATATGTTTTGCATGAGCTATCCTTACAGAGTTTAAATATTCCACTACCGTTTGCCCTGTTTCTTTTTTAAAAATTCTGCTAAGATAAGACGGATTCACACAAAATTCTCGGGCGATTTCGCTCAGGGATATATTCTCAGCAAAATTTTTTTCGATATATCAGCAAGCCTTTACCACGACTTTGCTTTCTCCCTTTACCGCCTGACGTTTCTGCATTAAAAAACAATAACACTTTAGAATATATTCTTTCATTTCACTTAATTTCATGTATCGGTATTTTTCAAATAATTTGTTGAAATCCTCTATTTCAGTCACATCTACTCCATCCATTCGAGCAAGACGTGTTAAAATATTTACCAATGTTGCAAAAACAATTTGCATGGAGGTTGGAACAACATGTTTCATTTGACATTCCCTAAAAATCTGCTCAATTTGTGCTTGTAAGGCATTCCACTCATTCGCACGGAACAAAGTCATGATTTTATGTTCTTCCTGAGCGGAAATGCTGTAATGTGTATCTACAATTTCAATAGGGTTACTGGTTTCTGCCTTTAGGACAACATCATTGCCATGAAACACCTTCTTCCTCAAAGCAACACAGGTTTTTTGATATCCGGCCGGAATCTTTTCCAACTCATAAATATTGGAACTGATACTGTAACAAGCCGTTACATTGCAGTGCTGTTTTAAAGACAGCCGTATCTGATGAATACATTCTTGCACGTGGTTATAAAACTGTAGCAGTGAACTGCTTTTTTCCATATAAAAAAGAGCAGTAAAGCGGCTTTCATACTGGGGAAGAATCAAACACCCTCCATTTTGAGACGCAATGGTTTCTAATATTTCAATCATTCGCTCAAAAAATATATACCATTCATTATCCGAGTATTTTTCTTTAAGCTCAACCATATTATCGATTTCCGCCGCCGCGACAATAAAACAATCCACATTGAAATTTAGTTTTAACTCATTTGCAAGTTGAATCACCTCCGTTTTATCCTTTATTTTGCCTGCGAGCAAATCCGCAATAAAAGCTCTTCTCAGCACTTTTTTTCCCTTGGCCATTTGTACTTCCTGATGACGTTGTACAATTTCCTTTCGTCTTTGCAGTGTAATTTTTGCTGCTGCTGCTTTTACGGCCGCAAGCAATGTTTCCGAAGTTGTCTGGTGCTTTAACAGATAGTCAACCACCCCGTTTCTTAAGCTTGAACGAACATATTGATATTCATCATATCCTGACAGTGCTATAACCTGCACATGCGGATAATGTTCGTTGATATGAGAAATTAACGATAAACCATCCACTTCAGCCATTTGTATATCTGTTATCACAATATCAGGGTCAGCATCTTTTAGCATATGAATCGCCTGCTGTCCACCCGAGGCTATCGCACAGATTGTATATCCATGTTTCTCCCAATTTAACAACGTTTTCAAATAATCACAAAAAATCATTTCATCATCTACAAGCATAACCCTAGTCAACGTTATCCCCCCATTGTTTCGGTATTATTACTTCTATTGTGGTATACATACCAAGGATACTGTCAATATAAAGTCCGTATTCATTCCCATAAATTCGTTTAATACGTTCGTTGACATTGGGCAACCCAATTCCTGAAAAACGCTTTTTGTTGACAGTTCCTTTTTCCTCCAGTAAAAACGGTATTTGTTCTGCGGGTATCCCATTGCCGTTGTCACTGACCGTTATATGAATGTTATCGCCACAAGATGATACTCTGATAATAATATGACCTTTGCCGTGAATGCCGTGAATCCCATGCAGCAATGCATTTTCAACTATGGGAAGTAAAATAAGCTTGGGAACCCTTAATTCTTCCAAATCCGGGTCTATATGATACTGCACTTCAAAGCTATTATATTGTTTATATTTTGCTATCTCTATATAACTTTTAATATAGCTGATTTCTTCTTTCAGCTGTATCGTATCACTTTTCATGTCCATGCTGATATGTAATAAATCAATAAGCGCAGCCAATAACTCATCAATGTTTTCCGCCTTTTGTGCCTGTGCCATCAACCGTGCGGTATTCAGCGTGTTTGACAAAAAATGGGGGTTAACTTGTGCCTGTAAAGCCGCCAGTTCTGCCATTCTCTTGGATTGCTCATGCTCTTTCACATCTTGAATCAATTCTCTGATACGTGCCAGCATATGATTAAAGCTTCTGGCCGCCTGTCCTATCTCATCCTGAGAGCTGTTCTTCACTTCAACATTTAAATTGTTTTTTTCGGCGGCATTCATCGCTAAAACCAGATCAATCAAAGGTTTGTTAAATACAGAATGAAATACTTTTATTCCCAAAACAATAAACAGCACCAGCGGCAATGCTATTAAAGCAAATGTAAATACAATGGAATCAGCCTCCTCATCTAATGTATCTCTTGGAACAAGACTATAAATATGCCAGCCAACATTACCGATCGGAGCACTGTAAATGATATATTTTCCGCCTTCTATATTTAAAAACCCATAATTTTCTCCCGATATCTCATGCGTTTGTAATTGCCGCAGGATATCCTCATCCGGCCTATCCCCCGTGACAGCAAACATTTTATGCATTCCTTCCGGTTTTTCTTCTGCTGTCATCTCCCTTGAAAGCGGAAAAAGCTTTGGATCTGTTGTAATGACAAGATTTTTTCGTTTATCATCCAATATCATGAATTGTGCGCCTTGCCCCACCGTGATTTCTTTCAGATGCTCACCGAAATATTTCACGTTCAGACGCATCATAAGAATTCCTTGAATCTCTCCCTCCGGAATGCTTGTAATGGCACGGCTAATTATAATAAATCTGTCAATTCCCAACCTTTCGTCCTGTCTTAAACGAAAACTTTCTCTTGATTGATGTTTCCCTGACATTGCATGGAAAATCATCCCTCCCTGCTTTTCATAGGCCTCCTTTATGATTTGCTCTTCAACCTCTGGTTTTAGTTTAAATGGAAGATTATTGTCCCCATATAATATTTTTCTTTTATTCTCTTTTCCAGAATAAAGGAGGACATCTGTGATATCACGGTTTGAATTCAGTTTATAGGATATTTTAAGCCTTAATTCAGAATAAATTTTAGAAAATTGTGTGGATTTCTCATATTCTTGAGAATTTTGTTGTTCTGTAATCTTTAATATATCCGGCATATAAGCAATCTCAATAAGAATGTTCTGCAATGAATCTATCTTAAACTCCATATTCCGG
>URPG01000062.1 GCA_900549675.1 uncultured Oscillospiraceae bacterium
AAAGCGGAGAAATTCCAAAGAAAGATGGGCCTCATTGTTGACATACTGTACCGCTTTCTCGAGAATCACCACTTCATCTTGCGTCGACAATTGCGTCACCTTGGCGCCAACACGATATCCCAACCGCAGGTAGTCCAAAATTCTGCTTTCTTTGTGAGGCATACAGCTTAAAAAAGCACGCTGAACATGATACTCCGCCTGTTTAGACATTTTAAGCGGTATGGATTTTTTCACCCGTTCAGCTTTTTCAAAATTCAGTTCAATATATTTGACAGGAAAAAGCGTTTCCTGCTGTTCATCTTCCGAGATGATGTCAGCAGGATTTTCTTTTGCATAAAAACTTTCAAACACACAGCATAAAAAACCGTCATAACTGCCGTCATATTGATAGACTATATTTGTCCGCTCAAGCATTTTACCTTGTCCTCCCCCGTTGGAGCAAAAAGTGACATTTGTTCCGGCGCCGCCAATTCCCGTTCGGAATACCCACGTTCACAAATAGCGCCTGCAATCACGGCAGGATTATCGGTACGCAAAAGAGAAGCATGTTTTCCGTTGCAGGTGATAAAGAATCGGGCACGTTTTAACACAATTCCCAGTTTTTTCAGTGCATCCAAATCCAAAATCGCATAACGTCTGGCTTTTACAATTCGTAGGGCACTTTTTACACCGATTCCCGGTACCCGCAGCAACATTTCATACGGTGCCCGATTTACTTCCACCGGAAATTGCTCCATATGATGAATGGCCCAATTGCATTTGGGGTCAAGCAGAGGATTAAAGTTGGGGTTTTCATCGTCTAAAATTTCATCTGCCTTAAATTGATAAAAACGCAGCAGCCAGTCCGCCTGATACAATCGATGTTCCCGTAAAAGCGGCGGGGGTGTATCCACTGAGGGCAAGTTGCGGTCGTTCACTACCGGCATATAGGCGGAAAAAAACACTCGTTTAAGCTTAAACTTATCATAAAGTCCCTCGGACAATTTTAAAATTTGGCGGTCACTTTCACCGGAGGCGCCAATAATCATTTGTGTAGACTGGCCTGCCGGTACAAATTTAGGAACCGCCTTATACTTGACGATTTCCGTGCTGTTTTGCTGAATTCCCTGAGTAATCTGCCGCATAGAGCCTAAAATGCGTTCTTTTGATTTTTGCGGTGCCAATTTCCGCAGGCTGTCATTGGAGGGCAGCTCGATATTAACACTCATACGGTCAGCATAACGCCCCAATTCTTCAATTAAACGAGCGTCGGCTCCGGGAATTCCTTTGGCATGGATATAGCCGTTAAAACGATATTCCTTTCTCAGCTTTTTAATGGTTTGTATCATGAGTTCACAAGTATAATCCGGATTTTTTACCACTGCCGAACTCAAAAACAAGCCCTCAATATAATTGCGGCGGTAAAATTGTATGGTCAACTCACAAAGCTCATCCGGCGTAAACGTCGTGCGCGGTACGTCATTGCTGTGACGGTTGACACAATAGGCGCAGTCATAGACACAGTCATTGCTCAACAACACCTTTAACAGAGAGATACAGCGCCCGTCTGCCGCAAAGCTATGGCAAATCCCCGCGGAAACCGCGTTCCCAATTTTGCCCTTCTCGCCTCCCCTGTCAACACCGCTGGAGGTGCAGGCGACATCATATTTTGCCGCATCGGTCAAAACCTCTAATTTTTGAAACATATCCATTGTTTTAATCCTCCTGCTCTTCCGGCATTAAAATGGCTCTGTGCAAGGCATCCCGCCCATACTTTTCTCTGACCTTATCCATGGCGGATTCCAACTCCTCCCGTTTTTTCTGTACTTTAACATCTTCAAAAAACGAAATTTGCTCTTCCTCTTTGTCGGTTAGTTTGCCCGCCCGAATTCCCAATAAACGAATCTGCCATTTCCTATTTTCCTTTTTATAAAGGGATAATGCTGCTTGATAAATGCTTTGTGAATCACATACACTTGGGGAAACCAAAAGCTGACGTTGATATTCTTCAAAATCTTTACTGCGAACCGTTATTTGAATTTCGCCCGCCCGCTTGCCATGGCTGCGCAGGCGGTGACTTACTTTTTCAGCAAGTTCTAGAAAAGCTTCATGAATTTCAATATCCTTGCTGATATTACGGGATAAAGTCATGCTGTTGCCGATGGTTTTAACTTCTTCCTCCTCGCCTATTTTCTCCACCGCCGTGCTGTCTTTACCATTCGCCGCCAACCAAAGGGATTCTCCCGCCTTCCCTAAAATTTTCTTCATCCAGTGAAAATCCGCTTTCGCAATATCCCCTATGGTTTGCATCCCATATTTATTCAATATTTTTTTGGTATTTGCGCCGACAAACAATAAATTTTCTACGGATTGATTCCACACCAACTGCCGATAATTCTGCCGGCTGAACACCGTCACCGCATCCGGTTTTTGATAATCGCTGCCCAGCTTGGCAAAGGTCTTGGTAAAAGAAACTCCGATAGACACCGTCAGGCCCAGTTCCTGCTTTACCCGTTTGCGTATTTCTTCCGCAATGGTCACACTGTCGCCAAACAGCCGTTTACTGCCTCCGACATCCAGCCAACATTCATCCAGCCCAAAGCTTTCTACTCGGTCTGTATAATGGGCATAAATTTCTTTTGCCTTTTGAGAATATTCATGGTAGCGTTCAAAATGCGGTGGAATTAAAGCTAAATTAGGACATTTCTTTTGTGCCTGCCATATGGTTTCAGCAGTTTTTACCCCTGCCTTTTTGGCCAGCATATTTTTAGCCAGAATGATGCCATGCCTGTTGGATTTTTCCCCTGCCACCGCCATCGGTACATTTCTATACTCCGGCGCATACAGACATTCCACCGACGCAAAAAAATTATTCATATCAATATGCAGAATTGGATTTTCCATCGACTTTTCCATCATACGCCTCATAAACATTTGTTTTCTTTATTTTACCAAACCTATGTACGATTTGTCAAGCTGATTTTATTTCTAATTTCTGACAGCTTTTGTTTGGAATTCACCTTGACAACCGTCTTTTTTCACTCTACAATTTAAAAGAATACTATATACGAGGTGACAACATGAAACTTGGCTTTATCGGCGGCGGAAACATGGCCTCCGCCATTATCGGCGGTATCCTCAATCAAAAATTATCAGCACCTGAGGATATAATTGTGGCTGACATCAATCCTTCTGCCCGAGAATCTCTGCAAAAAAAGTACGGTCTTACTGTCACTGCTGAAAACAAAGAGGTGGTTACCACCGCCGACATCCTGTTTTTGGCGGTAAAGCCCCAATTTACTGAAAATGTTTTAAAAGAAATCACTGCTTATTTTACCCCAAATCACCTGTTGATTTCGATTGTAGCAGGAAAAACACTGGATTTTTACGCCTCTATTTTGGGAGAGAATATCCCTGTCATGCGCACCATGCCTAATACACCTGCTCTGGTAGGACAAGGTATGACTGCTCTTACGCCTAACCAAAATGTGACAGCTGAAAAATTAGAAACTGCCAAAACACTTTTTGCAAGCTTTGGAAAAGCCGAGGTTGTCCCTGAAAATCTCATGCCGGCTGTGGTGGGAGTCAGCGGCAGCTCCCCGGCCTATATTTTTATGCTGATTGAGGCCATGGCTGATGCTGCCGTGGCTGAGGGTATGCCCAGAAACCAAGCCTATACCTTTGCGGCTCAGTCCGTCTTAGGCAGTGCCAAAATGGTTTTGGAAACCGGTATGCATCCTGCTGCTTTAAAGGATATGGTCTGCTCTCCCGGCGGTACTACTATTGAGGCTGTCAAAAAATTAGAAGAAACGGGCATGAGGAACAGTATCCTGCAAGCCATTGCCGTCTGTGCCGAAAAATCCCGTCATTTATAATCAGAAGATAGAAAACAAGAAATAGACTACAGATAAAACTCTTTTTTGGAACTTTATTTGTTGTTGCTCATAATTTAGGTACAATTATTCATGCTTTACGAGCTTGAAATTTTTAATGCATGAATTACAAGGGAAAGGTATTCTAAACCATGACTAACAAAAAAACAGCCATACATTTTACGCTGTTGACATTTTGCATCGCTTATTTTGTGGCAGGCATTCTAATTATTCTTTGACGTTTTGGATATACCGTGTATAATTGGGTTGACGACTTACGGCAATTTGCCATGAACATTCCTTTTGCTATTTATATCTTGTCACCTGCTATTTCTTCCTACCTTATATTAAAAAAGGATGGTAACATAAAAGGATTGAAAGAATGGCTACAAACTGTTTTCTACTTTAAAAATAAGGTTTCGGTTTACTTCATTGTCATTGCAGGATTGGCAGTGTATTTTGGAGTACATATTGCTGTTTCAGGTAAAATGGTAATCGTTCTTCCCTTTTACACCTTTTTTCTTTCCCTACCGGGTTCTCTGATGATTGGCGGTTTAGAAGAAGCGGGTTGGATGTATATATTGCAGCCAAGCCTTGATAAAAAATATGGTTTCGTTTTATCTTCTCTCTTTTTTGGATTCATCTGGACTTTATGGCATATTCCTCTGTTTTTTATACCGGGAACCAATCACGGAGAAGGATACATAAACTTTTGGATGTTTACCATACAATTAATTTCCTTTCGATTCTTCCATGGTGCCATCTATCGAATAGCAGGCAAAGGCCGTGTTTTTATGAGCATATTATTTCACACCATGTTCAATGCGGTTTCCCCTATTTTTGGCAACATGACAATGACTTGGCCCGGAACGATTGCCGCCAACGCAGTTTTAATTTTGTTTTCTATCATAATTGTCTTTCTCTACGATAAAAAAGAGGCAAACCCTATGAATAAAAAATACTGATGATTCCTATTCATGATAAAATCCTGTTAGATTATTTGAGAATCTAACAGGATTTTTTATCACTTAATATTAAGCACAGAACAACAAATATAAATATCTATCAACATAAAATATTTTAACTAGCTTCTGTGGGTTCCGGTTCTTTGCTTTTGCTGACGACCAATATCGATAAAGTAAACATAATCACACCAAATACAAACGGAAGACGACGGTCGATACTGGACAAAAATCCTGTCAAGTAGCCGAACGGCACCGAGAAGGCGATCATCAATGTTGTCATCAGTGCCATAATTCTCGCTCTTTCTCCCTCATCTACATTTAGAATAAGCATAGATTCTTTTCGAGGATACACAATGGCGTTTGCAACAGCGTCTAAAAAGATATATAATATAATCGTAATGATTTGTCCTTTGGGTGAGGCAATTAACAGCAGCTGAGCGCCAATGTAAATCCCCAAGCCTACAATCAGCGGAATTTTAATTTTTTTGATTTTGTGCTGCAGGCCGAACATAAACACAATCATAACAATAGCTTTAATGATAGGAAAATACGCTAAATATTCTTCCTTTACCCCCAGAGTATCTCCTACATATAGACCAAAAAAATTTGTACTGACCATATTGGTAATATAGATAAAAATCATAATTGCCAAGGTTTGCAAGGTAGCTTTATTTTTGAATATCTCTGGAATTACTTTTTTATATTCCAACAGCATGGTCAAAGGAGAAACACCTTTTGTTTCCTGCATACGGATTCGGCCCTGGCGCGTTTCGGTTGTGTATTTCCATGTGACAATATCTTTTACAATCATCGTAGCCGCAAAAACAATATAAAGAATGCGTACCACGGGCACCAAGCTGAATTTACCAACCAAAATTCCGGAAATAGGCGCAAAAAACACCGCCAGCAGTCCTGCTATGCTAATCCATGTGTAAATACTGACAGTATGCCTTTTATCGGCATCCTCCATTAGCAAACACACCCAGGCAGTTTGGTTAATCTGTTCAAAACTGTTCATGAGAACAGCAATGAGAAAGAACCAAAAATTTTGGGAGAATGCCCAAATTAGGCACGCAACGGTCCAGCCGAAAAAATCCCCCAGAATTGTCGTGGTTTTTCGCCCCAGCTTATCTGCAATGATACCGCCCAAAAGCGAAAACGCCAGCTGTACACACATGGAAATAGACAGAATTAAACCAATTTGCACGTCTGTTACGCCTAAGGCATACATATATAAGGTTGCAAATGGTGCGATTAAATTAAACGGAATTCCCCATAAAGGTTCCAATAAAATACAAACCTTCGGGTTGCCTTTCATATGAATCAACATATTGATTAACGGGTGCTGCTGCGCTTTTTTCACCAGCTTGTGAATCATCATTTTCCCCTCATTTCCTTTAAACACTTAATCTCTATTATACTGTTTTTTTATGAAATGGCAAAGCTAAAAAGCAAAAAATATTTACCGATTTTTATATCAAATTTTTAGGAGGTTTACTATGTCTTTTCGTAAAACCAACACAGAAGAACTACTTCTCAACCCTTTTACATTAATCAGCAAAGAGGCCATGCTGATTACGGCCGGTGATAAAGAATCTCACAACACGATGACCGCCAGTTGGGGAGCTTTAGGCGTCATTTGGGGCCAATACACCACCACTATTTATGTTCGTCCCCAACGTTATACCCTCGAATTTTTAGATAAGCATGATTATTATTCACTCTGCTTTTTCGATGATAGCCATAAAAAAGCACTGCAATTCTGCGGAACTCATTCGGGCCGCGATTGTGATAAGGACAAAGAAACCGGCTTGACTGTAAGCTTCGACCAAAAAGCACCTTATTACAATGAAGCTAAGTTGGTTTTAATCTGCCGTAAGCTGTATGCTCAAACCCTGCAAAAAGAGGCTTTTACCGATAAAACGATTTATCCTAAAATCTATCCTGATCATGATGTTCACCGTATGTTTATCGGTGAAATTGTAGAAACACTTGTAAAAGAATAATCCAAAACGCCCTATGCTGATGAACCCAGCATAGGGCGTTTTGATTTTATGGTTTGTCCGCTTTTCCCATGATATACACTTTTGTGCTTTGGCAGGCATAAACTGTTAAGAAGGCTCATAAGCCTTTCCTAACAACATTTAAGGAGAAGATTATGATAACCATTAGTGTTTGTATGATTGTAAAGGACGAAGAAGAGGTTTTAGCCAGAAGCCTTACCTGTGCCTCAAAATTTGCTGACGAAATTATCGTGGTTGACACAGGCAGCCAAGACAGCAGTAAAGAAATTGCAAAACAATTTACTGAAAATGTCTTTGATTTTGAATGGATTGAAGATTTTTCTGCTGCAAGAAATTTTTCGTTTTCCAAGGCAACTCAAGATTTTTGTATGTGGCTTGACGCCGATGACGTTATTGAAGAAAAAGATATTCAGGCAATTTTGGATTTAAAACAGAACCTACCCGATGATATCAACGTTGTTTATATGAAATACAATACAGGCTTTGATGAAAAAGGAAATGTCACCTTCTCATATTATCGTGAACGCTTAATTCGCCGCAACAAAGGCATGATATGGCAAGGTGCGGTTCATGAGGCTATCAGCAGTATTGGAAAACGTATGTATACCGAAATCGCCATTACGCATCAAAAAATCAAGGTCAGAGATGGTTCTCGCAATTTAAGGATTTACGAAAGTGAGATTGCCAAGGGTCACCCCCTCTGTGCAAGAGATAAATTTTATTATGCCCGTGAGCTTACTTACCACAACCGGCATGCCGATGCCATTCCGGTATTTGAAGAAGTATTATCCGACCCTACGGCATGGATAGAAAATCAAATTGAGGCTTGCCGTTCTCTTTATAAAAGCTATCTCTCTTTGGGGGAACGTTCCAAGGCGTTGAATTCACTTTTGCGCAGCTTGTCATTCGATGTACCGCGCGCTGAAATTTGCTGTGACATCGGCACACATTTCATGGAAGATAAACGATATAAACAAGCTGTTTTTTGGTATGAAACCGCCTTAACCTGCGAGAGAAACGACCAATCCGGCGCTTTTATCAACCCGGATTCATACGGCTTTTTTCCTCATATCCAACTCTGCGTATGTTATCACCGGCTGAATAATATCCCCATGGCCGTTTATCACAACGAAGAAGCCGGCAAAATCAAACCCGGACATTCTTCTTTTTTGCATAATAAAAATTTTTTTGAATCTCTTGCTTAAAATAAAAGCTCTCTGCCCCGAGGGAAAATCTGCTGAATGAATATATTATACTCTTGCAGAGGATTAGATTGTTGAGAATCAGCAATAATCTTAATTCTGTTCTCTAAAAATTCCGGTAACAACAATGTTTGATTGTTTCGCGGATTATTGATACACCGATACACACCATTTATATTTCTGTAAATGTCCACTTTTTTTACTCCTTACGGCAAATTTATAAAGAGATTTTCTTTTGGCAGCTCAGTTCTATTTTCCAAAGCTTATTATAAATCAAAAAAGGTAAAAAAAATGTTTCATGTTGCAGACACGCAAATATCGTAGTAAACGTCTTTATCTTTCTTCTTTATACAAAAAGAACCACCGAATTTTAATTTCGGCGGTTCCTTTTGTATGTTCTTGTATCAGCTTTCTTTTGATACCTCCGTAAGCAGCGGGACATGCACATTTAACTCAAAAACTTTCTTTTCTTTATCTGCACGGCAACGCATAAATCCGCCATTTTTTTCAGCAAGCTCTTGTATGCTTTTCAGCCCTAATCCATGCTTACTCTTTTCTTCTTTCAATGTCAGATACTGATTATTTTTACACAAAACCTCTCCGTTAAAAGAGTTCCGAACCGTCATGGTTACCCACCCCTGCTTGCTTTGGCTGATAATCTCAATATAACGTTTTTCCTCCGGCACTTTTTTGCAGGCCTCAATCGCATTTGTTGCCGCATTGGTAATAATACGCACCGCTTCCAAGCGCGTGAGTCCGGTGTTTTTGGGAACACCCACGCGTAAAAAATATTTAATCTTGTTTTCTTGACAGATTAAAGCGATATTTTGCAAAATTGCATTGAGCGTTGAATTCTCGGAGAATTCAATATGTTTTTGAGATAATTCCTTAACAGTTGTTTCTGCTTCTTTAATCATTTCTAAACTTTCCTGATATTTTCCAGCTTCAATGAGCGAAGCCAGTGTTCTCATCAAAGCAAAATGGTCATGCTTAAAAACCCGAAAATCTTCTGTATTTTTTCGGAAAGAGTGGTAGTGGCGAATCTGCATTTCCAGTTGTTCTTCCAACAGATAACGGTTCCATTCATTCTCCATCAATTTGGCCGCCTGAATGGAGTGATATACCGAGTATATCAGCATAATTAAGGTAAAAAGGCTGCCCGTTAAAGTAATTCCGGCAAACCATTCCGTATGCTGCGCAAAAAAACGCCCCTGGTTTAATAACATGAAAAAAGGAACTGCCGCCCATTCATATACGAACATCCCCTTAATATATTCATTTTTAGTAAACA
>URPG01000063.1 GCA_900549675.1 uncultured Oscillospiraceae bacterium
ATAAGTGATATAGGCGAATAAAGTTTAAGCTTATATCAATTTTCTCACAATAGAAAGGATTTGCATTATGACACATTTAGTTGAATTTCCTAAACTGGGAATAGAATTAACAGTAAATGAAACTGTATTTACAATAGGTACCTTTGAAATCAAATGGTATGGTTTGTTAATCGGAATTGGTTTTATGCTGGCTATATTATATGCTTTTAAAAATGCAAAAAAAATGAACATTAATGAAGATCATCTTTTAGATGTTATAATCTTTGGGATGATTGGCGGTATTGTAGGCGCAAGGTTATACTATGTCGCTTTCTTTCCGGGTGATTTATATCGGAACAATCCGATGGAAGTCTTTCAAATCCGTGATGGCGGATTAGGTTTTTATGGTGGATTGATTGGTGCACTGCTTGCGGCTATCATTGTTGCCAAAATAAAAAAAATGAATGTCCTTGCTCTGTTAGACATAGTATCTCTCGGTTTTTTAATAGGACAAAGCTTTGGACGCTGGGGAAATTTTACCAATCAAGAAGCTTTTGGCGGACCAACGGATTTACCTTGGGGCATGATGAGTGATAACACCAAATTGTTTGTAGACGGAACGGTTCATCCTTGTTTTTTATATGAATCACTTCTTTGTGCAATTGGTTTTGTTGTTCTGCATTTCTTTACACAAAAATTCCGAAGATATGATGGACAAACCTTCTTGCTTTATTTGGTTTGGTACGGCATTTCTCGTTTCTTTATTGAAAGTACCCGTACAGACAGTTTAATCGTGGGTTCTTCTGAATTGAAAGTATCAATGGTTGTTTCTGCTGTTTTGGTAATCGTTTCTTTAATTATATTGTTTGTCTGCCGTCATCGTACTGTGTTAACAGGTATCGGGAGTCCCGATGTTATGCAAGCTGCAAAAGTTTCTGACGATGATGAGTACAGTACTATTTTTCCGGATGAAAAAACAGATGAAATTCAGAAAAAACTTGATGATGATAATAACGATACCAATATAGATTGATAGGAGATATTATGGCTAAGATTATCAATGGAAAAGAAGTGGCCGGTCATCTGAGAAACGAAATAGCCGTGGAAGTTCAGAGGCTTAAAGAAAAGGGAATTATTACAGGATTGGCTGTAATTATTGTAGGAGATGATCCCGCTTCAAAAATCTATGTTCGTAATAAAAAGAAGGCTTGTGAAGAAGTTGGAATCTTTTCAGCTGAATTTGCTTTGCCGAAAAATACAACACAAGAAGAACTGATAGCATTAATTGAAACATTGAATCAAGATTCATCTATACATGGAATTTTGGTGCAATCACCATTGCCGGAAGGTTTGGACGAAGGGGCTGTGGTCAGTATGATTACTCCTCAAAAAGATGTAGATGCTTTTCATGCGGAGAATGTGGGGAAAATCATGATAGGAAATTTTGCATTTCTTCCGTGTACTCCTGCTGGTGTAATGGAATTGATTCATGCAACAGGAACAGCAGTAGACGGAAAAAATTGTGTGGTAATAGGGCGCAGCAACATTGTCGGCAAACCAATGGCAATGCTTTTACTGCATGAAAATGCAACGGTTACAATTTGCCACAGCCGTACCCGAAATATAAAAGAAATTTGCAGTAAGGCCGATATTTTGGTTTCTGCTGTCGGGAAAGCGAATTTTGTGACCGATGATATGGTAAAACAAAATGCTGTCGTGATTGACGTCGGCATGAATCGAGATGCCAATGGTAAGCTTTGCGGTGATGTTGATTTTGAATCTGTAGAAAAGAAAGCTGCTTATATCACGCCTGTTCCAGGAGGAGTAGGTCCTATGACCATTACAATGCTGTTGAAAAACACTGTAATGGCTGCTAAAATTCAGAATCAAATCAAAGACTTTTGAGGATATTATGGCAAATATATTAGAACAGCTGCATTCATCCTGCGATGTTAAGAAATTAACAGAAGATGAACTTTGTCAGCTATGTGAAGAAATGAGAACCACCATTATTGATACCGTTGCAAAAAACGGCGGACACCTTGCCTCTAACTTAGGAGTGGTGGAACTTACTGTTGCTTTGCACCGGGTGTTTAATTTACCGCAGGACAGTATTGTTTGGGATGTAGGACATCAGTCTTATCCTCATAAACTGTTAACTGGGCGTTATGAGCAATTTTCTACCATTCGTACAGAAGGCGGGTTATCAGGCTTTCCTTCCCGGGAAGAAAGCCGCTATGATCCTTTGACTTCGGGACATGCGAGTACCTCTGTTTCTGCCGCATTGGGCATTGCAGAAGCAAATTTTATACAGGGAAATGATGATTATAGCATAGCTGTGATTGGAGATGGTGCATTAACAGGAGGCTTGGCTTATGAAGGCATGAATAACGCTGGACGGGCGAGGAGAAATTTAATTGTCATTTTAAATGATAATACAATGTCTATTTCTAAAAATGTAGGTTCAATCGCAAGACATCTTACCTATATTCGTACAAGACCCAGTTATATTCATATCAAAAGGAATTTGGAAAATACCGTTAGTAAAATTCCTTTAATTGGAAAATCATCACTTTTTCTTTTGAAAAAACTCAAGAATGGATTAAAAAATTTCTTCTATAAATCAACTTTATTCGAGGATATGGGATTTACCTATTACGGTCCTTTTGACGGCCACTCGATAAAAGACTTGACAAGGATTTTAAATACGGTAAAATTAGTGAGAAAGCCTGTTTTAGTTCATGTCGTGACTAACAAAGGAAAGGGCTATAAATATGCTGAAAAGTCACCTGCTGAATATCACGGACTTTCTTCCGGATTAGATATTGAAACAGGAGAAAAAGGGAATTCAAGTAGAAGTTTTTCAGATGTATTCGGGAATACACTTTGTGATTTAGCAGCAAATAATGAATCGATTTGTGCCATAACAGCGGCGATGAAAGACGGTACAGGTCTTTCATCCTTCAAAGAAAAGTATAAAACCAGATTTTTTGATGTCGGTATCGCAGAAGAACACGCTGTTACTTTTGCCGGAGGAATGGCCGCCAAAGGCAGTCTGCCTGTATTTGCTGTCTATTCCACTTTTTTACAGCGTGCTTATGACCAGTTAATTCATGATATCGCCATTCAAAAAACGAAAGTCGTCTTGGCGATTGATCGGGCAGGCATTGTTGGAGAAGACGGTCAAACGCATCAAGGAATTTTTGATACGGCGTATTTACAGAGTGTTCCCAATGTCACGTTGTATTCTCCCAGTTATTTCAGTGAATTGGAAATGCAGCTTGCACATTTAATAGAAAAAGGGGAATATCTTTGTGCAGTTCGTTATCCCAGAGGTATTGAATTGTATAAGCCAAAATATTTTTGTACAACAGCTAAACCTTATCAAATTTATGGCAACAAAAATGCTTTCATCACTATCGTTACCTATGGCCGTCTATTTTCCTTTGCAGCAAAGGTTATGGAAGAATTAACACACCGTGGCTTTTCTGTAAATCTTTTAAAACTCAATCGCATTATTCCCATTGATTTAGAAGCTGTTAAGAAAATTAGAGAGGCAGAAAGCGTATTCTTTTTTGAAGAAGGTGTCCAGAACGGAGGCATAGGTGAACATTTTGGCTATCTTTTGCAAACGAATGGGTTTAATGGTAATTTTATTTTAAAAGGGATTGAAAATCCTATAATTTCACATGCACCCATGTTTCGGATTTTAGAAGAGTTGGGACTGAACGCAGAAGGCATGAAAAAAACAGTTTTAGAGTGGTATGCTCAAAAGGAAGTAGGAGATAAGCTTGAAAAAAAGGCTTGATGTTTTGGTTTTTGAAAAAGGTTTGACACAAAGCCGAGAGCAGGCAAAAGCTGTTATCATGTCAGGCTTAATCTATGTCAATAATCAGAAATACGATAAACCAGGTGAAACAATAGATGAAGATTCTCTGATTGAATTACGCGGGAAAAAACTTCGCTATGTCAGCCGCGGCGGTCTGAAACTAGAAAAAGCAATGGAAAATTTTCCGATTGACATAAGTGGAAAGATTTGTATGGATATAGGAGCCTCTACAGGCGGTTTTACAGATTGTATGCTGCAAAATGGAGCTAAAAAAGTTTATGCGGTTGATGTTGGCTATGGTCAACTCGCGTGGAGTTTGCGAACAGACGAACGCGTGATTAATTTAGAACGAACAAACGCCAGATATCTTACGGAAAAAGAAATACCAGAGGAGATTTTTTTGACTTCAATAGATGTATCATTCATTTCTTTAACTAAAATTCTCCCTGTAATTCATGAATTATTGCAAGAAAACGGTTATGCTGTTTGTCTGATTAAACCTCAGTTTGAGGCAGGCAGAGAAAAGGTCGGAAAAAAAGGGGTTGTTCGCGATAAAAATGTACATGTAGAGGTCATTGAACGAATCCTTACTTTTGCTGTTTCGGTTGGTTTTACTGTCGGCGCTTTAACTTTTTCTCCCGTAAAAGGCCCTGAAGGTAATATTGAATATTTGGTTTGTCTGAAAAAAGATAAAAAGCCTATTGCGTGGGATAACTTAATGCTGACCAAAAAAATAGTAGAGTCTTCTCATGAAGAATTAGGCGGTTAACATGAAATTTACGATAATTACCAATTCGGAAAAAGGTAATGCAAAATATTGCACAGATTATTTATTTTCTGCTTTAGGGCAAACAAATGCAGAGATTGTAATGCATGAATATATTTATCAGGATATTGATTGTCTTTATAAAGAGGATATTCAATCCAGCGATGTGATTATTGCTGTTGGCGGGGATGGAACGATTATCCATACAGCTAAAACGGCGGCTCGTTTGGGTAAACCAATTTTAGGGATTAATGCCGGACGCTTAGGCTTCACAGCGGGTTTAGAGGCAAATGAATTGATCTTGATTAAGGACTTATTAAACAATAGTTACAAAGTAGAAAAAAGAGCTATGTTGTCTGTCAAAATAGAAAATAATAATAAAATTACTGAAAAATTTGCTTTAAATGATGCTGTAATTTCAAGTGAACCTTTCAAAATAATGGATTATCGCATGTCAATTGCGGAAAACAAGCGTTATCATTATCGGGCAGATGGCGTTATTTTATCGACACCGACAGGTTCAACCGCCTATTCGCTTTCTGCGGGGGGACCTGTCGTGGAGCCCACAATGAAAGCCATGATTTACACACCGATTTGTCCCCATTCGCTTTTAAACCGCAGTGTGATATTTGATGCATCGACACAATTAACTTTAGATACCAGAGGTAATCAAGGGGAGGCCTATCTTACAATTGATGGAGAAGCTCCTATTTTAATCCATTCTGATACAACACTGCTGTTTTCTCTGGCAAAATTAGAGGCAAATTTTATCCGTTTAAACCAACGGAATTTTTATGATACTTTAAATGAGAAAATTATTCGTTCTGTTCAATGACTAAGGAGGGTTGGAATGAAAACACGCCGACATGCTAAAATTCTTGAAATCATAAAAGAAATAGATGTTGATACGCAAGAAGAGTTACTCAAATACTTAAGGGACGCGGGTTATGATGTTACACAAGCCACTGTTTCAAGAGATATTAAAGAACTTAGACTGATTAAAACACTTTCACGAAATGGAAAATATCGATATTCTACAGGTAATGAATCCGCAGGTGACATTTCTTCTAAATTTTATTCATTATTTGCTGATTCAGTAAATTCCGTTGAATCAGCCCAAAATATGGTGGTCATCAAAACACCTACCGGTATGGCGCAAGCCGTATGTGCCGCCATGGATTCAATGCCGTGGCAAAATTTCATCGGCACTTTAGCCGGAGATGATACGATATTTATTGTTTGCCGAAATGAAGCTGCTGCATTGGAAACACAAGAAGAGTTCAGAAAATTAATTGCAAACAGGTGACATTATGTTATCTCAATTATTCATCAACAAAATTGCTGTTATCGAACGTGCGTCCATAGATTTTCAAAAAGGATTTACTGTGTTGACAGGTGAAACCGGTGCCGGTAAATCTATTATTATTGATGCGATTCATGTAATTCTTGGTGAAAGAGCATCTAAAAATCTGATTCGTACAGGAGCACAATCTGCCAATGTTTCGGCTCTGTTTACAGAGTTACCACCCGAGATTCTTGTATTGGCAGAATCTTTTGGTGTGCCGAGAGAAGAAGACTCTTCACTTTTAATTTATCGTGAAATTCGAGCGGAGGGGAAATCTATCTGTAAAATTAATGGTGCACCAGTTACCGTTTCTATGTTGAAAGAATTAGGGCAGCTTTTGGTAAGTATTCATGGCCAACATGAAGGCTATGAGCTTTTGTCAGAGAATATTCCCATCTACTATCTTGACGATTTTGGAGGGTTTACACAGCTTTTGCAAGAATATCAGTCAGTATATAAAGAGTTGAAAGCCACCCAAAAAAAATTGGAAAATTTTAATATTGATGAGGCTGAAAAAGCCCGTAAAATAGATTTGCTGAAGTATCAGATAGAGGAAATTACGGAGGCTGATCTTCATATTGGAGAAGAAGAAGAATTGATTTCTGAACGCGAAGCAATTCGCAATCAAGAAAAAATTTCTTCTACTGTTAAAAAGGTGCAATCTTATTTGGCAGGTGATGAAGAACAAAATGGAATTCTATCTGAAGTGACTTTAGCTGCTGATGAAATGGAAGGTTTATCAGAATGGTTAGAGGACGCAGATTCAGCAGCTCAAAAGTTAAGAGAGGCACAATATCTTTTAGAAGATGCTGATGAAATTGTTCGCTCTTTTCACATGGATTTTAGTATAGATTCAATCGATATCATCGAAAATAGATTGGATTTGATTCATCGCTTAAAATTAAAATATGGTGATAACGAAGAAGAAATTTTGAATTACTTACAAAAGTCTTTAGAAGAATTACATGACATTGAATTTGCTGATGAAGAACGAGAAAAATTAGAGTTAATTTATGAGGAACAAAAACAGAAGGCCATTATTTTAGCAAAAGACCTTTCTAAAAAACGTAAAGCAGCAGCTATAAAATTCAAACAGCAAATTGAAGCAGAATTACGTTTTTTAAATATGCCCAACTTTACATTTGAAGTGGAAATTGAAAGAGTTCCCTTATACGCAATGGGGTGTGATCATGTACAGTTTTTGGTTTCTGCCAACAAAGGAGAACCGCCGAAGCTAATGTCGAAAATTGCCTCCGGTGGCGAGCTTTCACGTATTATGCTTTCGATTAAAACTGTACTTTCGGGAAAAGATAAGATTGATACACTAATATTTGATGAAATCGATACAGGTATCAGTGGAGAAGCTGCCAATAAAGTGGGGTTAAAACTAAAGGAAGTTTCACAAAATAGACAGGTCATTTGTATTACACATTTGGCACAAATGGCTGCCTTAGCGGATAATCATCTTTTTATTGCTAAACATGAAAAAGAAGGGAGAACCTTTACAGAAGTCACTTTGTTAAATGAAGAAATGAGAATTCATGAGTTGGCGCGTATTATCGGCGGTGATGAAATTACAGATTTAAAATTAAAAATGGCAAAAGAAATGTTAAAAAAAAGGACTTGACAAATCTCTTAAAATCAATATACTATACAATAATAGCAACGATAGAAAAAAAGTAGATTTTGTTTTGGTTTCAGAGAGTCTGCGGGTGGTGTAAGCAGATACCGTTCAAAATTGAAGTTACCTTCTTGAGCTGCCGCCTGAACGGAAACAAGTAGGGTTTGTGCCGTGTTGTGAGCGTTATATCACAAGGACATATTTGTGTCTGTGAGGTCCTTATTTGAAAAAATGAGGATAAATTGAGGTGGTACCGCGAGTTAATTTCGCCCTCTGTGTTAATAAAACACAGAGGGCTTTTTGTTTGCGGTTTATAAACTAAGAAAAGAGGAAGAAAGATGAAAATTTATGATGAATTAAAGGCCAGAGGTCTTTTGGCACAAGTAACAAATGAAGAAGAAATCAGTAAAATGGTCAACGAAGGTAAGGCGGTTTTTTATATTGGCTTTGATCCGACGGCTGACAGTTTGCATGTAGGGCATTTCATGGCCTTATGTTTAATGAAACGCTTGCAAATGGCTGGGAATAAACCCATTGCCTTAATCGGCGGTGGAACAGCTATGGTTGGCGACCCTTCAGGGAGAACCGATATGCGTAACATGATGACACCGGAAACAATTCAGCATAACTGTGATTGTTTTAAAAAGCAGATGAGCCGGTTCATTGAATTTGGCGAAGATAAGGCGTTAATGGTGAATAATGCAGATTGGCTTACGACTCAAAATTATATCGAATTTTTAAGAGAAGTCGGACCACATTTTAGCGTAAATAGAATGCTCTCTGCCGAATGTTACAAGCAAAGAATGGAAAAGGGCCTTAGTTTTTTAGAATTTAACTATATGATTATGCAAAGCTTTGATTTCTATGTTTTATTTCAAAAATATGGTTGTAATATGCAGTTTGGCGGAGACGACCAGTGGAGTAATATGCTGGGAGGTACGGAATTAATACGCCGTAAGCTGGGTAAAGATGCTCATGCAATGACAATCACTTTACTATTAAACTCCGAAGGAAATAAAATGGGAAAAACTCAGTCCGGGGCGGTATGGTTAGACCCTAATAAAACATCACCTTTTGATTTCTATCAATATTGGAGAAACGTTGATGATGCCGATGTTATCAAGTGCTTAAAAATGCTGACCTTTCTGCCTCTAGAAGAAATCGATAAGATGGAAGAATGGCAAGGCAGTGAACTTAACAAAGCAAAAGAGATTTTAGCTTTTGAGCTGACCAATTTGGTTCATGGTGAAGAGGAAGCAGCCAAAGCACAGGAAACAGCAAAAGCTTTATTTGTTTCCGGAGGAAATACAGCAAACATGCCGACCACAACCTTAAAGGCAGAAGACTTTACAGATGGAATGATAGGTATTTTAGATTTACTGATGAAAACCGGTTTGACTCCTTCCAAAAAAGAAGCCAGAAGAGTAGTAGAGCAGGGGGGAATCAGTATGGCTGATACAAAAGTAACCGACGTTTACTTGCAAATTGCCATTACAGAATTTCAAGAAAAGGAGATAATCATCAAAAAAGGTAAAAAAATCTTTCATAAAGTTATTTTGGATTAATCGTAAGCCAATCGGCAGCGGCTTTTTGTAAAGCTGCAAAATCGTTTTTAATATTTTCTTCAATTACTTGTGTTAAAAGATAAGACAGCACCTTTCCTAGCTGTTTGTTTTCAGAGAATCCAATGCGTAATAAATCATTTCCACGAATGTTTAAGTTTCTAAAACTT
>URPG01000064.1 GCA_900549675.1 uncultured Oscillospiraceae bacterium
CATTCCGCCCAATACAACCATGACTAAAATTTCAATAGACATATTATAATCAAAATTGGCGGGTTTTAAAATACCAACGTTGTGTGCATAAATCACACCGGCAATACCGGCAAAGAAAGCTGCAATGACAAAGGCTAAAGTCTTGTAGGTTCCAACCGATATTCCCGTTGCCTGTGCGGCAATAGAATTGTCGCGGATAGCCGAGAGTATACGCCCGTGTCTGGAATGAATTAAATTCCGAATGATAAAGATTACGGCGACGGTCAACAAAAATACGGTCAAGAAATTTGTGGTAGAAGTATAACGGGGAATTCCGGAAAGTCCCTTGGAACCGCCCACTAGAGGCCAAAAATTTAAAAGTGATTTTACAATCTCACCAAAACCGAGAGTGACAATAGCAAGATAGTCACCTTTTAGCCGTAATACAGGAACACCGATAATCAAGCCCAAAAGAGCCGCGGCTAAACCGCCGACCAGCAGACCTACAGGCAATGCGACAAACTGGGGCACCTGCCAATGTATAGTCACCAAAGAACTGGCGTAGGCGCCGATAGACATAAAGGCGGCGTGACCTAGAGAGAGTTCTCCTAAAACACCCACAATTAAACTCAAAGAAACCGCCATAATGACGTTATAGCACATTGGAATAATGATAGATGTGAGCTGTCTTGACAACAAGCCGCTGTTCATAAGGGCTTGTACAGCAATGTAAATCACAACAACCAGGATGAAAGAAAGGATGTTTTTCTTAGATAATAATTTTCTTTTCATCATTACACCTTCTCATTCTTCGTTTTACCCATAAGACCGGATGGGCGCACGAGCAAAACAATGACTAATACAGAAAATGAAATAGCATCCGCCAGAGCTGTCGAGATATATCCCTTGCTCAAGCTTTCGATAAGCCCTAAGAGCAATCCGCCAACCATAGCACCTGGGATAGAACCAATACCGCCTAAAACTGCTGCTACGAAGGCTTTAATACCCGGTAAGGCTCCTAAAGTAGGCTGTAAAGATTTGTACTGGCTGATAAACAGTAAGCCTGCTACGGCAGCCAGGGCAGAACCAATCGCAAAGGTGATGGAGATTGTTTTGTTAACATTAATGCCCATAAGTTCAGCAGCCCCTTTATCTTCCGATACGGCACGCATGGCAACACCGGTACGGGTACGCTGGATAAAAAAGAGAAGGGCCATCATGCATACGAAAGTAACCAGTAAGGTGACTAAAGTAATGCCCGAAACAGTTATGTTCCCCAAATGGATAGAGGGAACTTGAATAATTGACGGGAATGGAATGGGGGTTGCCCCCATGGTAATCAGTACAAAATTTTGCAGGAAATAGCTAACACCGATTGCCGTAATTAAAACCGCTAAAGGCGGAGCAGAGCGCAGTGGCTTATACGCCACTTTTTCGATAATCATGCCTAATAAAGCGCATAGGATAATCGTTAAGATAATAACAAAAGGAGTGGGAAGACCCAAATAACCGACTCCTAATAGATATAATATGTAAGCACCTACCATGATAATATCACCATGAGCAAAATTTATCATTTTAGCAATGCCATAAACCATGGTATAACCCAATGCAATTAATGCATAAATTGAACCTGTCAATAGACCGTTAATCAGCTGTTCGATTAAAGCGCTGAATATATCCATTTTCTACACCTCACTTCATTAAATTCCCCAACCACAAATACCTTAGGTTATTTCTATATTTGAAAAGGAAAGGAGGCAGAGATATCTGCCTCCTTGGCGCTCGGCCGGTGCGGTCAAGGCACTATCCTTTTGCACGGTATAACTTTTATGCGTAAATATATATTCCGTTTTCGATTTTAATAAATCTTACTTCTTTTTTAGCAGCACCTGATTTATCAAAAGAAATGTCATCACCGGTTAAGCCGTGGACATTTATTTCAGTCATAGAAGCAATGAGAGCTTCACTTTCGATAGAGCCAGCTTTTTCCATAACAGCTTTAAAAGCATAGATACAGTCATATGCATCTGCGGCAAACTGATCCGGAACAGCCTTATAAGCAGCGTCATAAGCTTCAACAAAAGATTTGATATGAGGTTCATCAACATAGGCTGAGAAAGGAGCGGAGAAAATAGCGCCTTCAACAGTTTCTTTGTCTGTTACTGTACCTAAAACACCATCCCAGCCGTCAGAACCGATGAAAGGCAGGGTCAAGCCTTTTTCAGCGGCTTTTCTTGGGGGATAAGGGGGGTTTTTGGTTGTTGCCATGGTGATATAGGTGGCTTCTTGGTAATAAGCAGGAACATAAATGATTTCTGCATCTGTTCCTTTAATTTTGGTTAACTGACTGCTAAAGTCCATATCACCGTCAGCAAAAGCTTCAGAGGCAACGACAGTACCTCCGAGTTTGGTAACTTCGGCCTCAAAAGCTTCACGCAGGCCGGTTGAATAATCACTGGAATTGTTATAAATTACAGCTACTTTCTTTTTATTCAAGGTATTTACCATGTAATCAGCCATGGCAACACCTTGCTCTGGGTCAGAAAAACAAATACGGAAAGCATTGTCGTTTTTGATGGCAGCCTCTGCGGAAGCAGAGGGAGTGAGCTGTAAAATGCCGTCAGCATAGGTGGAATCCGCAATGGCAATGCTGGAACCGGAAGTAACAGCACCCATGAGTACGTTGGCACCTTGATCCATCACAGCACTGTATGCTTGCAGCGCTTTATCTTCCGTAGCCTCATCATCTTCAAAAATCAATTCAAAAGTATAGGTCTTATCACCTACTGTTACGCCGCCCGCATCATTAATTTCTTTAATAGCGATTTCAGCGCCTTGTTTTACGGAAGTGCCATAAGCGGCGGCAGGACCTGTCAGCGGACCAATAGCACCGATTTTAAAAACCTCTGTGTTTTTTGGTGATTCCGCAGCGGTAGAAGTGCCTGCACTTTCAGGTTTACTATCGCCGGAAGAAATGTTTTTCTGCGTATCATTGCCGCAAGAAGCTAAAACAGCAACAATGGTTAAAGTAGCTAACATACTGCTAATAATCTTTTTCATTATTTCTTACCTCCTAATAAAGTAAATTGGGACTGTATCCAAATTATTGAGTTACCGTGCAAACATCTTCTTTTTTCTATCAGTATAGAAGATAACAAGATACATCTTGAAAGTTATTATACTACAAATAGAGCCATCTTGCTTTTCTTTTTATCGTTTTTTTGTATTTTCGTCACAATAACTTATTATCATGAAAAAATCATTCTTGTTATTGTATAATTTATGCTAATGCGATTTATCTTTTCTGTTTTAAATTTCTTGAAACTGCTATATAATGTGGAACGGGATTGAATTTCAATCAAAAAAGTAATATAATATGATTTCAAAATATAATAAAATATATGTTTATGGAAGGGGTATTCAAATGAAAGTTCTTGTAACAGGCGGTGCCGGATATATTGCCAGCCATACCTCAGTTGTTTTGCTTGAACAAGGCCATGAGGTGGTAATTGCAGATAACCTATCCAATAGTAAAAGAGCAGCCGTGAGCCGTATTGAACAAATCAGCGGTAAAAAAGTGACTTTTTATCAAGAGGATGTTACCCAAAAAGATGCATTGGTTAAAATCTTTTCTTCTGAAAAAATTGATGCCGTCATTCATTTTGCCGCTTTAAAAGCAGTAGGAGAATCGGTCGCAAAACCGCTGGAATATTATCAAAATAACTTGGTTTCTACTCTTGTATTGTTAGAAGTAATGAGAGATTTTAAAGTCAATAACTTTGTTTTCAGTTCTTCCGCTACGGTATATGGAGATCCGGCAAGTGTACCGATTCGTGAAGATTTCCCCCTTTCTACCACTAATCCCTATGGTACTACAAAATTGTTTATTGAGAGAATTTTGATGGATTATGCTAAAGCAAATTCAGATTTTAACCCGGTGATTCTGCGCTATTTTAATCCGATTGGAGCTCATAAAAGCGGAGATTTAGGGGAGAATCCAAATGGAATTCCCAATAATTTAGTTCCGTATATCGCACAAGTTGCTATCGGCAAGCTAAAGGAACTCAGCGTGTTTGGCAATGATTATCCGACTCCTGACGGAACAGGCGTGAGAGATTATATTCATGTAATGGATTTGGCAGAGGGGCATGTAGCCGCCTTGCAGCTGTTTGAAAAAGAAAAGAACTGTGGTTTGAAAATTTACAATTTAGGCAGTGGAGAGGGTTACTCTGTACTTGAAATTGTAAAAGCTTTTTCTAAAGTTGTCGGCAGAGAAATTCCATATCGCATTCAAGAAAGACGGCCCGGTGATATTGCGGAATGTTATGCTGACCCCACCAAAGCATATCGGGAGCTTGGCTGGAAAGTAAAGCGCTCCTTGACAGAAATGTGTGAAGATACTTGGAGATGGCAGGAGAAAAATCCGAATGGATTGGAATAAATATCGGTTGGTGTTGGCATCTTCTTCAACAAGCCGCAAGCTGTTGTTTGAACAAGTCAAAATTCCGTTTACGATTCGGGTATCCGGTGTGGATGAAACGGTTCCGAAGGACTTCTCACCTCGGCAAGTTGTTACTGCCCTTGCCAAACGAAAGGCAACTGCTGTGTTTGCGGGCGAAAATGAGATTGTTGTAGGGGCTGATTCGGTAGTTTCGATTGACAATCAAATTTTAGGTAAACCCAAAGATTATGAACACGCAAAAGAGATGCTGCGGCTTCTTTCCGGTCGCACTCATGAAATTTTTACGGGTGTTTGTATTCGGTATCAAGAACAGGAAGAAGTTTTCGCCCAAATGACAGAAGTGACTTTTTATCCGTTAACTACAGAAGAAATTGAAGAATATGTAGCTACCGGAGAACCTTTTGGTAAGGCGGGTTCTTATGGAATAGAAAGCCGAGGGGTTCAGTTGATTCAGTCGATACACGGTGATTATGCCAATGTGGTGGGAATTCCTATTGCCGAAACTCTGAGAAAAATAAAAAAATTAACAAATTCATGAGTAGCAAAATCATCTTTTTCACGTAGTATAGAAAGAGGTGATTTTATGCATTCTATAACAAGAGGAAGACCAATCTTTGCGCCCCGATACCGAGTAAAAAGAACAGCGAAAAGCAGGATAAAGAGAATTTTTATTTTTGTTGTTGCTCTGCTTGTCAGTTTTACTTTTTTGTCTGAATGGGCACTTTCTTCCATTTCTGATGAATTAATTTCCCACACGATCCAAGAATACATAGAACGAAGAATTAATAAGACAATTGCTGACATAAAGGTATCTGATGAATTGCTGAACATAAGCCGGGATGATTCGGGCAAAATAATATCAGCCACAGCTGATACACAAAAAATGAATGTCCTAAAAACCGATTTAACAGCCGCTTTAACGAAGGAATTAAAAGGAAAAGCAAAAACCACTATTCCTTTTGGCAGTATCACCGATATAAAGGTTTTTAACGGCAGAGGATTCCCGGTTCCATTAAAAATCAATTTGGAGGGTGCGGCACAGGTTTCTTTTCAAACAGAATTTCTTTCTGCCGGCATTAACCAAAGCTGTTATCGAGTTACCTTATTGGTGAATTATTCTGTCTATTCGCAGTCGAAAAATTTTGCTGCCACCATTCAAGACAGCACCAGCTATATGATTAGTGAAACCATTATAGTTGGGAACGTACCACAATTTATTACAAAATGACGTAAAGAGGAGTTCTATGGACATCAAGACCGCCAAGAAAAGAATTAAAGAACTAAGTCAAGAAATTGCAGTTCATAATCAGAAATACTATACAGAAGATGCACCGGAGATTTCGGACGCCGAATACGACCGTCTTTATCGGGAGCTGGAAGATCTAGAAGAACAGTTCCCGCAATTGATTTTGCCCGATTCTCCCACGCAGGTTATTGGAGGCGCTATTTTCAATAAGTTTTCTCCTGTAACACATACTGTTCCGATGGAAAGTCTGCACGATTCTTTTTCCGATGATGAATTGCGGGATTTTGACCGTAAGGTTAGAGAAGTGATTTCAAATCCTGAATATGTGGTAGAACCCAAGTTTGACGGACTATCTGTTGCGGTTGAATACGTAAACGGTGAATACGTTCGTGGTTCTACACGCGGTGATGGACAAGTTGGGGAAGACGTAACCGAGAATATACGAACCATCCAAAGCTTGCCTAAAAAGCTGAGTACCAATATTCCTTTTTTAGAAGTTCGCGGTGAAGTATATATGTCAGTACAAAGCTTTGAAGAGCTCTGCAAAAGACAAGAAATGTTGGAAGAAAAATTGTTCAAAAACCCAAGGAATGCAGCAGCAGGCTCGCTGCGCCAAAAAGATTCCCGGCCACTCGGAAATTGGATATATTTGTTTTTAATATACAGCAAATTGAAGGAGAAGAAATACGGACACATGCGGAATCATTGGAGAAATTAAAGGTATGGGGCTTTACAGTACCGCCAGTTTATTTACAATCAAAATCAATTGAAGACATCATTTCTTTCATTCATGAAATTGGAGACAAGCGCGGTAAACTGCCGTATCCAATTGATGGAGCTGTTGTAAAGCTGAATGATTTTACTCATAGAGAGAGATTAGGGAGCACTGCCAAGTTTCCTCGTTGGGCAGAGGCTTATAAATATCCGCCCGAAGAAAAAGAAACAATCTTAACCGATATTGAGATCAATGTAGGCAGGACAGGTGTGCTCACTCCCACAGGGATTTTTACTCCGATTTTGTTGGCAGGGACTACTGTCAGCCGTGCTACTTTACACAACCAAGACTTTATCTCGGAAAAGGATATTCGCATAGGCTCAAAAGTTGTTTTACGAAAAGCGGGTGAGATTATTCCGGAGGTTGTGCAGGTGGTATCCAATCCGGAAGACAGTGTGCCTTTCTTTTTGCCAACGCATTGCCCCTCTTGCGGAGAAGAAGTCCTGCGTGTGGAGTCAGAAGCGGCGACACGCTGCATTAACCCCGAATGTCCGGCTCAAATTTTGAGAAGTCTAATACATTTTGCCTCTCGAGACGCCATGGACATTGAGGGTTTAGGACCGGCAATTGTAGAACAAATCGTAAAAGAAGGCTTGGTAACCTCTCTGGCAGACTTATATAAATTGAAAATAGAAGATCTTGTAAAGCTTGAACGCTTTGCAGAAAAAAGTGCAGTCAATTTAACACAAGCAATTGAAAAATCAAAATCAGCTGACTTGTATCGGTTGATTTTTGGACTGGGAATACCCAATATAGGTGTAAAGGCAGCTAAGCTTCTGGCTCAAAAGTTCGTAAGTATGGAACAATTAATGGAGGCGGATGTTCCATCTATTCTCCAAATTGAAGGCTTTGGGAATATTATGGCAGAGCAAGTAGTCAGCTTTTTTTCCAATCATGGAACAAGAGAACTGATTTCTGCTTTATCAGACGTAGGCGTCAATATGCAGGCACATATAGCAGAAGGACAAACACAAATCTTGGCAGGCAATACGTTTGTGCTTACAGGTACACTGCCAACTTTAAGCCGGAAAGAAGCAACACAAATGATTGAAAATGCAGGCGGAAAGGTGTCTTCATCAGTTTCAAAGAAGACAGCTTATGTGGTTGCCGGTGAAGAGGCAGGCAGTAAGCTTGAGAAAGCGTTGCATTTGGGTATTACTGTTCTAACAGAAAAAGAATTGCTTGATTTGTTAAAAGAAAGTTGATATAATGCACAAAGAATGAAACTATAAATAAGCAGTTGAGGTGAACCTAGTGGTTATTGACTTTAAAGAACTTTATCAAGAGGAATCAAATGCTCAAGTCGAAAGATACAGCAAAATCAAAGAAGGCTTTTCCAATCAATTTGGCGATGCAGAAGGAATAGAATTTTTTAGCGCTCCGGGACGTACGGAGATTGGTGGGAATCATACAGACCATAACTATGGACGTGTCCTTGCCGGTGCTGTCAATTTGGATATTGTTGCCGCTGCCAGAAGAACAGATGACCATAAAATCTCTTTAAAATCTTATGAGTATCCTAACATGGATTTGGTAGATTTAGAGAATCTTTCTTTAGATTCTAAAGAAATCGGAAAAGCCTCGGCTTTGATTAAAGGAATCTGTGTAAAGTGTAAAGAACTTGGTTTTCAGGTGGGAGGTTTTGAAGCTTACACAATGTCACGTGTTCTTAAAGGTTCCGGTTTGTCCAGCTCTGCTGCTTTTGAGATTGTGATTGTTGCCATTATCAATGAACTTTACAACGATGGAAAAATTGATCCGATTACAGCGGCTGTTATTGCTCAATATGCCGAAAATGTCTATTTTGGCAAGCCGTCAGGCCTCTTGGACCAAATGGCCAGCAGCGTCGGCGGGGGTACTTTTATGGATTTTAAAGACATAAAAATTCCCGTTGTAGAACATATTGATTTTGATTTACATAGTTATGGATATGCTTTATGCGTGGTGGATACCGGCGGAAATCATGCCGATTTAACAGATGAATATGCTTATATTCCTGCTGAAATGAAATCAGTAGCTAGTTTTTTTGGTAAAGAGGTTTTGCGCGAAGTTAACCCCAAAGACTTTTGGGAGCAAATCGGTGAAATTCGAAAGAAAACAGGAGATAGAGCCGTGCTTAGAGCCATGCATTTCTTTGAAGAGGATGTACTGGCGGCTGAAGAGGCAAATGCGATTAAAGCAGGTGATTTTCACTCTTTTAAAACATTGGTTAAAAAATCCGGAGAATCCTCTGAAACTCGTTTGCAAAATGTATTCGCCGTTGTAAATCCTGCTGAGCAAGGATTATCTTTGGCACTGGCTTTATCGAAAAAAATTCTGGGCGACAAAGGCGTTTGCCGTGTACACGGCGGAGGATTCGCAGGCACTATTCAAGCTTTTGTACCCTTTGAAATGTTGAATGAATATAAAGCCGAGGTTGAGAGAGTTTTTGGAAGTGGAAGCTGCTATGTTCTTTCCATTCGTTTGGTCGGCGGTACGAAAGTGAATTTATAATTATAAGGAATCCAATTATGAAAAAAATTGCAAGCTTTACAGTCAATCATAATATTTTGAAAAAAGGTGTTTATATTTCCCGAATTGATGGTGACGTTGTCACTTATGATATTCGTATGAAAATTCCCAACGGAGGCGATTATTTGCCCAATGCAGCTATGCATACCTTTGAACATCTTTTTGCTACCTACGCCCGTAACACTTCTTTTTCCAATCAAATTGTCTAT
>URPG01000065.1 GCA_900549675.1 uncultured Oscillospiraceae bacterium
AAATAATTTAACATGTAGTAACATATAATGTTAAATTAGTACTTGCTAGATTACTGATACTGAGGAGGCAAATATGAAAAAAACCGGCACTGCCTATCTTCCGCAACGTTCGAGGGGGATAAAATTAAAAAAATCACTGCGCAATAATTGGGAGTTTTGGCTTTTTGTATTACCGGGTATGGTGGTTACCTTTATTTTCAGTTATATCCCGCTGTATGGTATCCAAATTGCATTCAAACAGTTTTCTCCCAGAAAAGGCATTCTGGGAAGCGTATGGGTAGGATTTGATCACTTTGAGAGATTTTTTAATTCTCCTAATTTTAGTACAACGCTCTCCAATACGTTTATACTCAGTCTTTATTCAATGGTTGCTTCTTTTCCCATTCCAATTATCCTAGCACTATTGCTGAATTCATTTCGACATAAAAAATACACCAAAATTATTCAAACCGTAACCTATGCGCCCTATTTTATTTCTACGGTGGTAATGTGCGGCATGCTTTTGCTCTTTCTCTCACCGCAATCAGGTTTTATCAATGCCTTTCTGAAATCATTAGGAATCAGCCCGATTAATTTCATGGCAGAAAGAGGCCTTTGGCGGCATTTATATGTATGGTCAGGCATCTGGCAGGGTACAGGCTGGAACTCGGTTATTTATTTTGCGGCGTTGGCATCCATCAGCCCGGAGCTTCATGAGGCGGCCGTTGTAGATGGAGCCACAAAGTTTCAAAGAATCTTATATATTGATTTGCCAAGTATTATTCCAACCGCTACCATTTTGCTGATTATGAATGCCGGAGGAATTTTATCCGTTGGCTTTGAAAAGGCTTATCTGCTGCAAAATGACTTGAACCTAAATGTATCTGAAATTATTTCAACTTATGTGTATAAGGTTGGTATGTTAGAAAACAACATGTCCTATTCAACGGCGATTAACCTTTTCAATTCGGCTGTAAATGCTGTATTGCTGATTATTGTCAATAAAACAGCGGATAAAATATCAGGAAACAGCTTATGGTAAGCAGAGGAGGATTACATATGACAAGCACGCGCAAAGAAACCAGAAGCAAAAGCGATATACGGTTTGACCGAATTAATTTTATCATCCTAACGTTGATTTTTTTAATTGTGGCCTATCCGCTTTATTTTATTATTATTTCCTCCTTCAGTGACCCAAAGGCGGTTTCCAGCGGAAAAGTTTTGTTTGCACCCATAGGTTTTTCTTTGGATGGCTACCAAGAGGTGTTTAAAAACAGTGAGGTTTTGAGAGGTTTTTTAAATTCACTTTTTATCACCTTTATTGGTACTTGTGTCAATCTTTTTGTTACCATTCCTACTTCTTATGCACTTTCTCGAGATGAATTTGGAGGAAGAAAATTTGTAACCACTTTTTATATGATTACCATGTTTGTCAGCGGTGGTATGATACCAACTTACTTGGTCGTAAAACAGTTGGGAATGCTGGACAGTGTGTGGGCATTGGTGGTGCCGGGAGCGTTAAGCGTTTATAACATGATTGTTGCCAGAACTTTTTTCAAAAGCAATATTCCTGATGAGCTCTTGGAAGCGGCAAAATTAGATGGCTGTTCCAATATACGCTTTTTCTTTAAAATCGCATTGCCTCTTTCAGGAGCCATTATAGCTATTTTGGTCTTATATTATGGCATCGGCCATTGGAACGCCTACTTCTCCGCTCTTCTGTACATACAAAGTTCAGAAAAATTTCCTTTGCAATTGGTTCTGCGGTCTATTTTAGTGCAGAATACCGCACAGCTTTCACAAGGAAGCGTGCCCGCGGCTCAAAAAGAAGAACTGGAGAGAATACGTCAAACCATGGAATTGATGAAATATTCACTGATTATTATTTCCAGTGTACCTGTCATGATTTTATATCCGCTGGTTCAAAGGCACTTTGTTAAAGGCGTTATGATTGGCTCTGTAAAAGGATAACTTTCTTGTAATTCATTCTTCAGCCGTTCTTCCTGATTCACAGGATAGAAAATAAATCGTTTTGGAGGTAAACATGAAAACAAAAATATGGATTAAGTCAATGGCTGCGTTCGGGTTAGCCCTGACGATGCTCTTAACCACAGCCTGTTCCAACAGCACGGAAAAACCTAAAGGCAGTAAAGCCAATTCAGCCTCATCGGCTACAGTTGAAAAAACAGAAGACGGACGTGAAAAAGTGAATGGTGTGATGTATAAAGAAGGTCTACCGATTGTAGACCCCGGCACATATAGTTTTACACTATTCACCGATAACTCAGAAAAAGATACCGATTTTGCGATGCTTCCCATTTTTGAAGAACAAACCGGTGTAAAGGTAGAACTTTTAATGTACCCCTATGAGGTGTGCAAAGAAAAATTAACCGTACTTTTAAATTCAAGTGACTATCCCGATGCTATCGGTGGATGGATTTTAAGCAGCAATGATATTTTAACGCTGGGCGTAAATGAGGGAGTGTACATTCCTCTGAACAAATACTTTGATGAATACTGTCCAACCATCAATAAAATATTGGATTTACCTGGCGTAAGGGATACCATGACTACGCCGGATGGGCAGATTTATACGTTCCCATTTGTAATTGATGCCCCTCAGGTAGCTTTTTTGCCGTATATTAATGCACAATGGCTGAAAAATTTAAATCTTGAAATGCCCACCACCACCGATGAATTCAAGGCTGTTCTCAAGGCCTTTAAAGAGCAGGATGCCAATGGAAACGGTGATCCTAACGATGAAATCCCATTTTCAATGGATCCGAATAATCCGGAACTTCCGCAAACATTTGGCTGGTTCGGAAAATCTGTTTCTCATAAAGATGGTTTCACCATGGTGGATGGAAAATTGGAATTTGCCGCAGATTCAGAAGAATACAAGGCCGGAGTAAAATTTTATGCTGAACTTTATCAAGAAGGACTTTTGGATTCTGAAATCTTTACGCAGGATTTAGCACAGTGGAAAGCGAAAGGAGCACAAGATCTTTATGGTGTTTCCATTGCTTATGGAAGCGGTGATTTCTTACCCTTTGAAACAGGTGAAAAACCCCAATTTGAGCCCTTGCCTGTACTTAAAAGCTCTGATACAGTAGAACCTGTCTACTTACGTTCTTCGGTTGGAATTGACACCTATACCACTCAGTTGGTGATTACAGACAACGCTAAAAACCCCGAAGTCATTTGCCGTTATTGGGATTTTATATTTGAACCTAAAAATAGTATGCAGGTCATGAATGGGCCTATCGGTAAAATCTTAAATAAAGTGGACGGTGTTTGGGAGAAGGTGGATTTGACCACATTGTCTGAGGAAGAAGAACAATACTATGGATGGAGCAATCTATTCCCGCAGTCTTTGCCCAAATATGGTTTGAAAGATGAAGAATACAGTGTAAATGAAAATCCAAAACCCTATCCGGAAAAAGATATTGCTGACGATTTGTACGAACCTTATTTGACAGAGGTTATCCCCTCCTATTGGGCCAGTACCGAAGAAGCAACTAAAATGGCTGATTATAGTACATCTATCGGAGATTATATCAAACAAAAACGAGCAGAATGGATTTCAGGACAAAGCGATATAGATTCAGATTGGTCTGCCTATCTTGAACAATTAGACAAACTCGGCTTACAGGAATATATTAAAATGCGCAAAAAGGCCATTGGTCAAGCAGAATAGTCACAAAACACATAGTATTAAAGTGATAAGAGTATAAATAGAAGGCGGGATTGCCAAATAAAATATATTTTGGTAATCTCGCTTTTTAATTTTTTGACGAAAATTTATCCTATCAATTAGGAGGACGCAATGTCAATATTAGGATTATCAAACCAACAAATACAACAGATTGAATCGGATTTTAAACATTTGCCCGTTTTGAGGGGAAAAGAGATTCTCGCTCTAATCAATGAACTTAACCCAGAAGAACAGATTTGTTTAAAATTTTTATATGCCTATATGCCGGCTGCAGATTTAGTTTCATACCCTTTTTCCTATTTTTTAAACGCAGTACAACAAACCTTGAACATCCAAAAGAAAGTATCTTGGAAAAAATTATACGAAGGAGAACTCTTTTTTAATTATATTTTGCCTCCTCGCATCAACAATGAAGATTTAACAGATTATCGGATGGCTTTTTTTGAAGAGCTTTATCCCAGAGTGGAAAATTTGAGCCCTGGAAAAGCAGCATTAGAAGTGAATTATTGGTGCTATGAAAAAGCAACCTATCGTTCCACAGATTTCCGCACTCTTTCTCCCTTAGGCGTAATTCGCAATACGTTTGGGCGCTGCGGAGAAGAATCCGTTTTGTTGGTGGCGGCTTTGCGCAGTATCGGAATTCCCGCCAGACAATGTTATTCTCCCCGTTGGGCGCACTGTGATGACAACCATGCATGGGTAGAAGTTTATACAGAAAACAAATGGGAGTTTTTGGGGGCCTGTGAGCCAGAGGCGCAGTTAAATCAAGCTTGGTTTATTATGCCTGCCTCTCGTGCCATGTTAATACAGGCAAGGGTGTTTTCTAAAATCGTAACAGACGAGCAGGTTGTATCTCAAACGCCGATTGTGACACTTACTAACATCACCCATCACTATGCCAATACCAAGCGTTTAACGGTAAGCGTACGTGATAAAAAACAAAATCCGGTAGTGGGTGCCTTGGTGCGTTTTCAGGTGCTGAACTTTTCACAATTTTTTCCTATAGCTTCTCTTACAACTGATCAAAACGGAGAGGTGAATTTTGACACCGGATATGGAGATTTATTTGTGCATATCAGCAAAGACGGAGTGGTTCAGGAAAAGCATATTGACGCCCAAGAAGAATATGCCGAAATTCAGTTAACCGAAAAATCTGAAAATCAGGAGCGTGAAATCTCACTCATCATGAACCCCCCTACCGGTGAAAATTCTCCCCTCTTATTGCAGACAAAAGAATTGACGGCACAAGAAGAGAATCAGCATAAGGAGCGGTTACGACAGGGGGAGAGCATTCGCAGGAACACACAGCTTTCTTTCTTCCAAGAAGATAGAGCAAAACAATTTGCCAGTCAATTTCCTGAGAAATATCAAGCAGATATAGCTCGCTTGATTGCGTCGTCAGCAGGGAATTATCATGAAATTGCTAGATTTTTGCAGGAAAAAAAAAATTTGCCTTTGCATTTTAAAGTTCAGTTGTTACAATCACTTCGTCCCAAGGATTTATCAGATATTACTGCTCAAAATTTATGGAATCACCTTTTTTATGCAATGCCTTATGAGAAGAAATATACGGAAGATATTTTTGTTCCGTATATTCTCTGTCCACGTGTACAACACGAGATGATTGATGACTTTCGCCCTTATTTGACGAATTTCTTTTCTGCTTCTCAAGTTAATGCATTTCGCCAGAATCCTATGGAAATTTATAAATTTGTGGAAGATACCGTTACCGACTGCGGAAACAGAGAATATGAAACGCTCTATGCCTCCCCAAAGGAATTACTGCAATATCCTTATGGCAGTTTGCAGTCAAGAAAGGTGCTGTTTGTCAGCATTGCCAGAACGTTGGGGATTCCTGCAAGGCTGAACCCGGTTGACAACACCCCCGAATATTATCAAGATAATAGCTGGACGCGTGCCACATCTTTCAGCCGGCCGGCACAAAATACCGCTAAGTTGATTCTTAAAAAACAAAATGCAAAAACTGAATTTATCTATGAAAAAAACTTTACGGTTTCACGCCGCAGAGAAGACGGGTATTTCTTTACACTCCAATTAGAAGAAACTTCATTTGAAGGAAATGAAATCTGCTATTCCGTAGAACCCGGCTTCTATCGGATTGTTACATCCAATCGCTTGCAAGACGGGTCGGCTCTTCTTCACCTTTATGAAGTGGTCATACATGGAAGCGAACAAAAAGAGATTGAAATCAGCTTGAACGAATCACAAGCTATTGCTGAAGAAAAGAAAGAAATTCCTCTTTTGTCCGCAAAAACGTTACAGGGAAAAGAGCAGAAAATTCAAGCCTGCTTTGCGGAGGATAAAACACAGGTTTTGGCATATCTTGAAACCGGAAAAGAGCCAACCGAGCATTTGTTGAATGAAATCTGCGAAAATTTTTCTGCGTTCCAAAAATTAGCACAGCGCGTTGTTTTACTCTGTGCAGACCCGCTGGAGGCAGCATATCCACTTTTACAAAAAGTGTTACAGGAAACCGGCATACAACTTCTTGTTTTGGAAAGGGACAGCGTTGATTTTAAACAGATTCGTGCAGTGTTTGGTCAAGAGAATCCCGAACTACCCCTAGTATTGGCTTTACAGGGTAAAACAAGTTGTGTCTTTAGTATTTCAGGATATCATGTGGGAACGGGTGATTTGCTTCTTTCTCATTTACAAAAAAATAAGGTATAAAAGTATTTAATAAAGGAGATAAAAACGGTTATGAACTATCGTGTTCCTACCCCTAATGTAAAAGAATTTTCCCCTAAGATATATCCCTGCTACCGTGCGCAGGAAAAACATATCTTAGACGGAAATTTAGAAAAGAGTTTTTGGGAAAAAGCACCTTTTACAGAGGATTTTCAAGATATTGAGGGCGACCTGCGCCCTACTCCCCGTTACCGTACCCGAGTGAAAATGCTTTGGGATGATGAAGCCGTTTATTTTGGCGCCGAGCTGTGGGGGGACGAAATCTGGGCAACCTTAACAGAGAGGGACTGTATTATTTTTCAAGACAACGATTTTGAAATTTTTATTGATCCGGACAATGATACCCATGCCTATTGTGAGTTTGAAATGAATGCCCTAAATACGGTTTGGGATTTATTGCTGACAAAGCCATATCGTGACGGCGGATTTCCGCTCAATAGCTTTGATATCAAGGGCCTAAAGACAGCTGTTAAAATCGAAGGCACGCTCAATCATCCGTCATCGGAGAATCAAAAATGGACAGCAGAAATTGTAATTCCATTTACTTCCGTTTTAGAATGCTGTGGGCAAAATACGAAAAATCCTAAGAGGGGTGATTTTTGGAGAATTAATTTCTCCCGTGTGCACTGGACAGTAGATGTAGTGGATGGACAATACCAAAAAAGATTAGATGCCTCCGGCAAGCCTTTCCCCGAGGATAATTGGGTTTGGTCCCCCATGGGCATTGTGAATATGCATTATCCTGAGCTTTGGGGTTATTTGTTTTTCTGCCAAGATGAAAAAGATAAGGTCACTTTACCGCCTGATGAATATTTAAAGTGGGAAATGAGAAAGATTTACTATGCTTTGCATAAATCTTATGATGAGAAAGGCTTTTTCAGTGTGGAAGACATTGCATTGCCACATAAAAAAATAAAGGTTTTCGTAATGCCGCATGGCTTTGAAATTTGCTCCCCTGCGGAGGGGGGCGGTCAGTGGATTTTACACTCTGACAGCCAAATGTTAATTCAGAAAGAGGGTTCACATGAATAAAATATTAGCGTACCTCACCAATAGAGGCGGACTGACAAAAGAAGATGCTCAAAAATTGACACATATTCATTTGGCGTTTGGAAAATTGGATATCGACGGTTCGATTGATGTGTCGGAGTTGAGTATTTTAGAAGAAACACCGAAGATCCGTCAATGGAACCCCAAAATCAAGCTTTTGCTTTCTCTTGTTACCAAGCATCCTGACGCCTTTACCCGCTGTGCAGAAGATGAAGAATTACGCAAGGCGGTGGGGATTTCCTGTTCCAAAATTTTAAAAGAATATCATCTTGACGGAATTGACTTTGATTGGGAATATCCCTGTGTACCGTCAAACGGAATGAGCAGTAAAAAAGAAGATAAAGAAAATTTTACATTGCTCCTGCAAGCGGTAAGAGATGAGATGAAGCAAACGGATCCCACGGCTTTGCTTTCCATTGCTGCCGGAGCCGATTTATACTATGTAAAAAGTGTGGAGTTGCCCAAGATCGCAAATCTTTTGGACTATATTTGTCTGATGACTTATGATTTAAAGTGTGGATTTCATGCGCTTAGTGGCCATCATACGCCGTTGTATTCTTCTACGGGAGATGTTTTTTGCAACAGTTGCTCTCAGGCGCTGCAATTGTTTGAGCAGAATGGTGTGCCAAAAGAAAAGCTTCTTATGGGCGCCGCGTTTTACTCCCGCCAGTGGGAGAATATCGCCGATATCAATCATGGTTTTTTACAGCTCAGTAAAACAGGCGGCGGTTATGGACCTGATTTTGAGGTTTTGCAAAAGGATTTTATCGATAAAAATGGATATACCTATTTTTGGGATGATGAGGCAAAAGCGCCCTATCTATTTAATGGTTCAACTTTTATCAGTTATGATAATGAACAATCACTCCAAGAAAAATGCAGGTATGTAAATCAAAAACAATATGGAGGGCTTTTTTATTGGGAGCATAGCTGTGACCGAACAGGAACGCTGTTGAATGCCATTTATCACGCCCGTAATCTGACATAAAAAACAAAAGAGAAAACACCTATGCGGGGGTTTTCTCTTTTGTTTTTTATAAAGATGATAGGACTTATGTATGTCAAACCGATTTTTTTAGAATGAAAATAAAACTTTGCAAGATATTTTTTATCTAATCAATATCTTTTGGATTAATGTATTTCTTCTAAGGCTTTCTTGCGGTATTCAGAGGGAGTACAGCCGATGATTTGGCGAAAACTGCGGGTGAAATGGCTATAGTTTCCATATCCGACTCTATCGGATATCAAGGTTATGGGAAGAACAGTCGTTTTTAATAAAATTTTTGCTATTTCGATTTTTTGATTGATAATATATCGCTTTAAGCTCAAGCCCATACTTTTCTTAAACATTCTACTCAGATATTCTTGATTTAATCCCACCAAATTGGCGATGAAATTCACTGACAAATTCACATCTATATTCTGATGAATATAATGAATAGTATTTTGCGCCATATCTTCATCTAGAGTTTCAGAGCATTCGTTCAATTTTTGGATGACAGTTTCTAAGGTAAGGCAAAAGTTGCGGACATGATGATAACAATACATAAAATCATAATAGGAAAAACGATTATCAAAAACCTCAGCACTCTTGATATTATTGGCAGACATATAAAAAGCAAACCAGATTTTTTGAGAGAAATTTTTTTGCTCATTATTCTTTCAACGGTATAATACCGCTGCTTTTTTGCAGAGAATTCGGTGAAAGGGAATATG
>URPG01000066.1 GCA_900549675.1 uncultured Oscillospiraceae bacterium
CCGATTTCAGTCTTTTTTGTAGAAATAATATCCCCTGTATCCATGCCTTCAGCCATAAACATAATGGTGACACCCGTTACCTTATCCCCGTTTAACACGGCACGCTGAATCGGAGCGGCTCCTCGATAAGCCGGTAGCAAAGACCCGTGAACATTGATACAACCGAAGGCCGGAATTTCCAACACTTCTTTCGGCAACATTTTACCATAGGCCGCTACTACAATCACATCGGGATTGATGTCACGCAGTTTCTGTTGAATCTCTGGCTTTCTAAGGCTGTCGACCTGAAACACAGGAATATTATGCTGAAGCGCCGCTTCTTTAACAGGCGGAATCTGCAATTTATGTCCACGACCTTTTGGTTTATCCGGTTGACAAAATACCGCACAAACCTCATGCCCTTTTTCAATTAATTTTTCAAAAGAAGGTACGGCAAAATCGGGGGTTCCCATAAACACAATTCTCATGCACATCTCTCCCCTTCTAGATTTTTATCGTAATTTAATGATGAAGCGGATTGAATCACTCAATCGTCGATTTCAATTTCTCCGCTTTCCAGTTCTTCCTCTGTCAGCATACGGCTGACTTTGGTATCATATGTTATGCCATGCAAATGGTCAATCTCATGACAGAATGCCCTTGCTTTGAAGCCTTCTGCTTCTTGTTCAAACCAATTGCCATTTCGATCCTGCGCCTTCACTTTTACTTTCATTGGACGTTTTACCAAGCCGAATTTCCCCGGAAATGACAAACAGCCCTCGGCTCCGTTTTGACAGCCTTCCTCCTCTAGGATTTCCGGATTAACCAATTCTATAACAGGCTCGTCCTCTCCTACTGCAATAATACAAACCTGACGCAGAACGCCCACTTGGACGGCCGCTAAACCTGCACCGTTTGCCTGTTCTAAGGTATCTTTCATATCATCCAGCAATTGATGCAGTCTGTCATCAAACTTTTCTACCAATCTACTTTTTTTCTTTAAGATGGGATCCCCATCTTGTACAATATTCCGAATTGCCATGCAACCCACTCCTTTTTATATCACTTGATACGGATTAACTGCGGCATACACCGACACACCGCTCTGCTTTTTATCCAACGCAAAATTCTTCAGCAATGTTGCAATCATACTCCGAAATTCTGCTGTGTTTTTACATTTTATTAAAATTTTATATCGATATTTCCCGCTTACTTTCGCCACGGCCGCGGGTGCCGGCTGTAAAACCCGAAGCGGTAAATGAGAATATTCTGCCTTAGCCAATTCTCCAATCATATGAAGAAATATATTGGCACTCTGGCGAATTTTTTTTTCATTCGTTCCAGAAAATCCAATGACACACAAATCCACAAACGGCGGATATAAAAGTGCCTTGCGAAACTGAATTTCAGCCTCGTAAAAGCCCTGATAATCCTGTCTGGCCGCCAAAGAAAGATATTCATTCTCAGGATAATAGGTTTGGATCAATGCCATACCTTTATGTTCATGCCGTCCGGCTCGTCCAACCACCTGCGTAAGCAAATCAAAGGTACGCTCATTACTGCGAAAATCATCACTGAAAAGCATTAAATCCGCTGAAAGTACGCCCACCAAGGTGACATTGCTGAAATCCAAGCCCTTTGCCACCATTTGCGTGCCTACCATAACATCATAATCCCCTTTAGCAAATTCGTCCAGCTTTTTTTCCAAGCTGTATTTGCCGGCGGTGGAATCTGTATCAATGCGCAAAATACGGGCATCGGGTAAAAACTCAGCAAGCTCTTCTTCGGCTTTTTGCGTACCTGAACCCCTAAGCTGCATAAATTCACTGCCGCAAGCGGGACATTGACTTTTGAAAGGAAGAGAGTATCCGCAATAATGGCACATCAAACGATTGTTGGCAGAATGATACGTCAAAGAAATACTGCAATGCGGACAAGAGAGAACCTCTCCGCATTCTTTGCAGGCAATAAAAGTATGATAGCCTCGTCGATTCAAAAGAATTATCGATTGCTTATGGCTCATAAAATTCTCTTGCAGACAAGTTCGCAGCGTCGGACTCATCAATACCCCCGGATTCATCATTTCTTCTTCATTCAAATCGATAAGAGAAACCTCCGGCAGCTCTGCTTTTCCAAAACGTGCTGTCAATGTATAAAAAGAAAATCGACCCATTTGAGCCGCATGATAGGAAGGAGTAGCCGAAGATAACAGGCATAGTGCTTGATTTTCTGCACATCGGCGCAGAGCAACTTCTCGAGCATCATATCGTGGGGAAGATTCAGATTTATAAGTATGTTCTTGCTCTTCATCAATGACCACTAATCCTAAGTTTTGTATAGGGGCAAAAATGGCCGATCTTGTTCCCACAACGATTTTTGCATCCCCACGCTTTACCCTTTTCCATTCATCTAAACGTTCTCCCAAAGACAGCTTACTATGAAAGACGGCCACTGTTTCTCCAAAAACAGAAGCAAATTGACGAATTGTCTGCGCTGTCAGCGAAATTTCCGGAACCATCACGATAATTCCTCTGCCTAACGAATGAACATGCTGCATGAGTTTCATAAAAACGGAGGTTTTTCCGCTGCCTGTAATTCCATGCAGCAAGGCACAGCCGCCTTTTCCACGATTAAAATCGGCTTTCAGTCCCTCAAAAACTTGCTGTTGTTCCTGCGATAAGACAATATTTTCTTGTTCAGCAATTTGATGATGGATTTCAGGACGTCTGTAGATTTCACTTTCAAATCGTTCTGCTGCGCCCTTTTCTACAAGCGCTTTTATCACTGCTGAACTCGCACCGGTAAAGTAAGCAAGCTCTTTCTCTGAAACTGTTCCAACTGCCAATAGAGTTTGATATAACTCAGCCTGTTTTGGTGTAAGTTTTCCTTCAAAATCGGGTATTGCTCGAAGCATTTTTGCAAAAGCATCCTTTACTTTAGTAGAAGCTTTGTTGGCTTTAATGACAACGCCTTGTTCAATCAGCGCCAATAAATCAGGATTGCTTTCCGTAATGCCAAGCTCTCGTCCTAAAATCTCAAAAGGCACCATTTTTACTGCCGCATATAAAAAAGAAAGAATCTGCTTTTGCACGCCGGTGTATTGATTGATTTCATCAAAGCCATCCTTCAGCATATAGCTGTTTTTTATTTTATAGCCAAACCCCGGAGGAATCATTAGTTTAACAGCATCAAAAAACGTGCAGAAATATCTATCCCTCATCCAAATTACAAGAGAAATCATCTCCTGTGTCAGCACGGGGGTTTTATCTAAAACATCTAAAATTGATTTGATTTTAGAAAGTTCCTCTTGCGGCGGTTTATACTGAACTCCCAAGATTAATCCCACACGTCCATGGTTCCCGCGTCCAAAAGGCAGAAGCACCCGGACACCCGGCTGAACAAACTCAGCAAATTCAATCGGCACATGATAAGAAAAAGGCTTATCAAAATGATAAACCGTGTTTTCAACAGCTACTTCTACCCACATTTAAATATCTGAATTCAAAATATCGGGTTCAATAATCTTATATTTATGTGCCACAAAATCCTGCACGGCTAAATCAACAGGCTTTTCAACCATATCTTCGCCTTTAGCTTCTAATTCTTCTGTAATTTCGCGGGCGCGCTTTGCTACCGCAATCACCAAAGAATAATAGCTTTTGTGTGGGGTTGTAATAATATTTTCAGAAGGTTTTAACATGATAACAGGACTCCTTTTATAAATGTATTTTTATTTTTCTTAAGCCTTTCGGCGGTCATAATCGCGTTCATCTCTTCCACAGCATCTTCTAAATGTTGATTGACAATCACATAATCGCATTCGTTTGCATAGGGAATTTCTTTTCGTGCGGTCTGCAAGCGTCCTTGAATCACATCTTCCGTTTCTGTGCCCCTGTTACGCAGACGTTCTTCCAAAACCTGCATAGAAGGGGGCAAAATGAAAATCGATATTGAATCCGGCAATAAGCGTTTCACCTGTGCGCCGCCCTGCACCTCAATTTCCAAGATGACATCATAACCTTCATCTGTCCATTTCTCAACAGCGGTTTTGGGCGTGCCGTAATAATTCCCGCAATACTCGGCATATTCGAGCATTTCACCTTTTTGAATCATTTGTTCAAATTGCTCTTTGCTGACAAAAAAATAGTGTTGACCGTGAATTTCGCCCGGTCTAGGTTTGCGGGTAGTGGCTGAAACAGAAAATTTAGCCTGCGGGTTTTGTTCAATAACTTGTTTTAAAATACTGCCTTTGCCGCCACCGGAAGGTGATAAAACAACAAAGACGACACCTTTTTTCATATGTTTGCCTCCGTTTGTACTTCCCCATTGACTTTGTCTGCTATTTTTTCCGGAGAAAGTGCTGAAATAATCACCGCTGTACTGTCGGTTAGAATGACAGATTTTGTTTTTCTGCCAAACGTTGCGTCAATCAGCGTATGTTTTTCTTTCGCTTCCTGCACAATTCTTTTAATTGGAGCAGATTCAGGACTGACCACCGCCAAAATTTTATCTTCGGAAACTAAGTTTCCAAAACCAATATTGACCAATCTCATTGATAACCCTCTTTATAACCTCTATATAATAGTCTGTGCCTTTTATTCGATATTCTGCACTTGTTCCCGAATTTTCTCAATCTCGGCTTTAATTTCCACGATTTGATAAGCAATCGACGAATTCATTGATTTAGAGGCAATGGTGTTGGCCTCACGGTTCATTTCCTGAATCAAAAAGTCGATTTTTCTTCCCACCGGCACATCGGATTCCACCATTTCTTCCAACTGTTTAAAATGACTTTTCAATCGTACGGTTTCTTCGTCCACTGCTACTTTATCCGCAAACAGAGCAGTTTCTGTTAAAATGCGCTGTTCGTCAATTTGCTTATCCTGCAAGATTTCTTCCAACTTAACACGGAGTCTTTCCTCATATTGTTTCACGGTTTGAGGAGAAATTTGTTCTATTTTTTCTACAATCTCCATAATATGATCTGCGCGCCTTAAGATATCAGTTTTTAGACGCCTGCCCTCAGCTTCACGCATCTGAACAAAAGTATCCACGGCTTTTTCAGCTACAAGTTGAACCGAACGGCAAATTTCGTCTTCATTGTCAGGCGTTTTGTGCAAGGAAAAAATATCAGAATATTTTGACAGCAGTGACAATGAAATTTCTTCTTGAATTCCATATGTCTTTTTTATGTCTTCAAACGCATGAATATAAGCCTCCGCAAGCGCATGGTTGACCTGTACCTGCACATCACAGCTTTCCATAGTTTCGATTTGAATGAAAACATCCAGCTTACCACGGGATATCCGGCTTTGCAGATAGGTTTTGATAGGGTCCTCCAAAAAGAGATATCCCCTAGTGACCCGCTGTGAAACTTCAAAAAATTTGTGATTCACGGCTTTGATTTCCACGGTGATATGTCTGCCTAGAATCGTTTCTTCATGCCTGCCGTACCCTGTCATACTTTTCAGCATTTTATCATTCCTAACCTATTTTATCTCATGTTTTTTCGGTTTCTATTTAAGAATCGGAACCCAATATAACACTCTGACATACAGTTTAATTTTAACATTTTCAATGCCTAATTGCAACTAAATTGCATAATTTTTGCAGTTTGCCTCTTTTTAATTAAACTTTTTTAAACTTTGAAGGCGGATGAAAATGAATCTTGTCTTTTAAAACCGAAACTGTTATGATAAAATGAAACAAAAGGGGGGGCTGTCATGAATTATATTCGCTCAATCAGCAAACGAAAAGACATTTGGCATACACTTGACCACTATGTGCAGGATATTCCCTCTTTGCAAAGCATGAATTCTCTTTCATTGGAGAGTCCCGTCACTTTTTTTGTAGGGGAAAACGGCAGCGGAAAATCCACTTTGTTGGAAGCGATTGCTGTAAAGTATGGGTTTAATCCTGAGGGTGGTTCCAAAAATTACAGCTTTACCACGAAAAGCACACACTCCTCCCTATCCGACGCCTTAGAACTGATTAAAGCACCCAAACAAGCCAAAGATGGATTTTTCTTAAGGGCAGAAAGTTTTTATAATATGGCCACCTATATGGAAGAAGTGGACGATGACAGAGAAGCAGGAATTTCTTCTCGAGACTATTTAAACTCTTATTTTGATGGTGTAAGCCCACATGAACAATCTCACGGAGAAAGCTTTCTTTCTTTGGTAAACAACCGTTTTTGGGGCAATGGCATTTATATTTTGGATGAGCCCGAGGCGGCTCTATCCCCATCCAGACAATTAACCCTGCTGACATACATCAATCGGTTAGTAAAGCAAAATTCACAATTTATTATTGCGACTCATTCGCCCATTTTACTGGCATTTCCACAGGCCCTGATCTATAGCTTTGACAACCAATGCATTAAACCCATTGCTTATGAAGAAACAGATCACTATCAAATTACTCGCAATTTTTTAAACCACCCCGAAAGAATGCTTCGTATTTTAATGGACGAATAAACTACTCTGTATAAAAAAGCATGAATGAAATTTCATTCATGCTTTCGTTTTTTTATTTTTTCTCTGGTTCAGTAACCATTTCTTTTAAAGAAGCGGCCATACCTGCCAAAGATTGAATTTCTGATGGAATAATAATTTTGGTTGCTTTTCCGTCTGCGGCAGCAGCAAAAGCCTCCAAAGATTTTAGTTTGATAACAGCCTCCGACGGGGCAGCCTCGTTAATATAACGAATTCCATCCGCCATAGCCTTTTGAACAGTGATAATGGCTTCAGCCTCACCTTGTGCCTCCAATATTTTTGTTTCACGAACAGCGTCAGCACGAAGAATAGCAGATTCTTTATGGCCTTCTGCCACAAGAATGGCACTACGTTTTTCACCTTCAGCATCAAGAATTCTTGCGCGGCGTTCACGCTCCGCCTTCATTTGTTTCTCCATGGCATCTTGAATCTCTGACGGCGGCACAATATTTTTCAGTTCCACACGATTTACTTTGATACCCCACGCATCCGTTGCTTCATCTAAAATCGCACGGATTTTATGGTTGATAATATCACGAGAGGTTAAAGTATGGTCAAGTTCCATATCCCCAATGATATTTCTTAGTGTGGTGGCAGACAGATTTTCGATAGCGTTCATGGGTCTTTCCACACCATAAGTATAGAGTTTTGGGTCTGTAATCTGGAAATACACCACTGTATCAATCTGCATGGTTACGTTATCTTTGGTAATAACCGGCTGAGGCGGAAAATCCATAACCTGTTCTTTTAACGAAACCTGCTTAGAAATTCGATCAATAAATGGTATTTTTACGTGCAGTCCGGTCTCCCAAGTTGTATGGTAACTCCCTAACCTTTCAATAACATAGGCATATGCCTGCGGGACAATTTTAATATTGGAAACTAAAATTAACAAAACAATGATCACCAGAACCAAAAGCACTCCTGCGCCTGTTCCCAAAAAAACAAATAATTCTTCCATTTGTACCCTCCTAAAATAATAAATTCACATTATATAGATGATATATTTAATGTTTGAACAATAAGCTTTACCCCTTCAATCCGTAAAATTTCCACTTCTGTATTGACAGGAATTTTACTTTGATCATCGGAACGAGCCGTCCAAATATTTCCTTTTACGTTCACCTGTCCCATTCCTTTAATATTGTCAATTTCTTGAATTACGATAGCCTTTTGACCAATATACCGGTCTGCATTGGTATACACTCTTTTAATATTCAGTTTCTTTTTTACAAAGGGTCTTGTAAAAATCAAGCATCCGGCTGAAATTAAAATAGCAGCGGCCGCCTGTACTCCAATTGGCATCTTCAAGGCTACTGCTACAAGCCCTCCTAAACCGCCAAACACAAACCAAATGGAAACCAATTCACTGGTAGCAGCCTCTAAAATAACAGAAAAAACAATTATGCCAAGCCAGACATACAGCATATTTTCCATGCATTACTCCCCCATTCTCCCATATTTTATATCATATTCTATCGCTGCATAGAACATTCTATTTCATCTGAATTAATTTTATCCGAGCTCAACGCGTTAAAGCTTTTTTGCTTATTAACACATATCCAGCATTAATGGTATGTACACCTTTTAATTTATCCTATTCTATAAATTGAGTATAACATATCCCCTATGAAGTGACAAGATTTTTCTTTTATTCCTTTGTCAAATCTCTGCAATATAAAAGACAGTGGGAGCATTCCCTCTGTCTTTTATAGACTTTCCTGTTTTTGCAGTATTTTTTTACTATTATACCATATACCCCATTCTGCTAATAAAACAACAGCCAACAAAAATATTGAATCCACAATTGTAAATTTAGCCAATAAATCTTTATCTTGAGGCACTAACAAAAACCATTGAATTACATATCGCTTTATGGTTTCAAATAAATTAATCCAAAAACTGAAATCGCTCCATTTCGTTGGTAAAAGCCACGAAGGAAAAAAGGAGAGCAAATAAGGAAGTGACATTGCCAAAATCAAAAAGGAAGTAAAAACCCCAATTGATTTATAGAAAGAATGTCGGGGCAAAATTCGGATTATCATAACGCCAAGCAATATAATGCCGATTAACATTGGCAAATTTGCCAGTAAACGTATTAACATGGTCATGCCTTTGCCATCTATGATATGCACCCTTCCCTCGGAAGTATATTGCTGAGAAAGCATTTCAATTTCTTCTCGATTTGCGGTTTGGTTCAAATCTGCAACTTCGATATTTTTCCAGAGAAAAGATTGTTCTTTACCGTTGACAACCGCTGTTTTTTCTTCACTCTTAAACACTCCGGAAACTTCATATTCTTTTTCGTTCAGTTCAAAGCTGCTGCCGACTACTTCATAAGAACCCCAAAGAGACCAAGCTAGGGCAGTAGAAACCGCCGCTTTTTTTGTATCAAATTCCCCCGCATAACTGCCTGATAAAAACTCGGCAGGAAAAACGGAAAACGGGTCACCGTCATAATAAATCACTTTTTGCGTGCTCATATGGCGAAATGTTTTCAGTTCTGCTTTTTGTTCCACCCAAAACGTAGGCCACAATTTGTTTCCTTCCTGCTGGGCAAGCTGATATCGAATTCCCCTTATCATTTCATCGGTAATATCAGTATCTGTGCGTACGGACCATGAAGGATATATTTTTTCTAATTCGGCTATATTTTGAAAGTTAAAAAAAGTACCGGCGAAATAAAG
>URPG01000067.1 GCA_900549675.1 uncultured Oscillospiraceae bacterium
AAAGAGCGGTATCTGTTTTTACAATATATTCTTTATAATAAGCTTGTCGATAATGAAGAACATATTAATGAAGAACATATTTTAAAGGAGTTAGGAAAATGAAGCTTAGAAAATGGTTATCTGCTTTCCTTGCTGTTGGGATGATTATGTCTGTTGTAAGCGGATGTACAGCAAGCGGAGAAGCGGCGAAAAATCCCACGGGGAATCCATCAACAACGGAAACGCAAACGGCAGCTAAAAAAGAGAATACTCCCAAACAAGAAAAAGCAGAAGAGGTAAAAGAACCTAAGTACGTATTTTTATTTATCGGGGATGGCATGACCTATCCGCAATTCGAGTTGGCATCTTCTTATTTAGGTGCACTGGAAGAAAAAGATGAAATTTTAAGCGGCGGTAAACCTCTGAGCTTTATGGAATTTCCGGTGGCAGGTTCTGCCTCTACTTTTGATTCAACCTCTTTTGCGCCGGATTCAGCCTCTACGGCAACCTCTATTGCCACAGGACACAAAACCCACAGTGGTGTTATTAACATGGACGAAACGAAAACAAAACCGTTTACCACCATTGCCGAACAGCTAAAAGCTGAAAAAGATTACAAGATAGGCGTTATTACGAGTGTGAATTTGAACCATGCGACGCCCGCTGCTTTTTATGCCCACCAACCCAGCCGCGGTAATTATTATGAAATCGGATTAGAATTGACCGAAAGCGGATTTGACTATTTTGCAGGCGGTGAACTGCTGAAACCCACAGGTAACGATGCCGATAAACCTGAAAAAGACTTATATGAGATTGCAAAAGAAAAAGGTTACACAGTTGTTAAAAAACAGTCTGAATTGGAGAAAGTAACAGGCGGCGACAATAAAGTGCTTGCCATTACCGAAAAACCGGCAGACAGCGGTTCTATCAGCTATGAAATTGATAGAGAAGAGAGTGAATGGGCCTTGGCCGATTATGTAAGAAAAGGCATTGAAGTGTTGGACAATGACAAAGGCTTCTTCATGATGGTAGAGGGCGGCAAAATTGACTGGGCCTGCCACGCCAATGACGCCGGCTCCACGATTATGGATACCTTGGCTTTGCATGAATCCGTAAAAGAGGCTGTTGCGTTTGCAGAAAAACATCCGGAAGAAACGTTAATCTTAGTAACAGGCGACCACGAAACAGGCGGTTTGTCTATCGGCTTTGCCGGAACAAATTACGATACCTATCTGGATAATATTGCTCTGCAAAAAATTTCTTATGCAAAATATGATGAAGATTATGTAACCGGTTACGTGGAAAAACAAACACCCTTTGCCGATGCGATGAAAGATGTAAATAAATTGTTTGGTTTAATAACACCAGAGAATGCGGCAGAATCCGATAATCAAACGTTGGTGCTGACAGACTATGAAGTATCTGCCTTAGGAAAAGCCTATGAAATTACGCTGCAGGGGGGATTTGGAGAAGATGCAGAAGGAAATTCTCTGCAGACGGCAGAAGAATATATCGCTTATGGCACATATACTCCCTTCTCTGTTACCGTTACACATTTACTTAATCATAAATCGGGAGTCAGTTTTAGTTCTTATTCTCACACCGGTTTACCCGCGGCTGTCTTTGCTGACGGTGTAGGTGCCGAAGACTTCACGGGAACCTATGACAATACCGATATCTATAAAAAATTAGCCGATCTTTTCAAATTCTAAACAACCGGCACGACTTAATATTTTACCGAAGCTTTGTGGACCTCATAAAGCTTCGGTTTATTGTAGGAGAGAAAGAGTAATATGAAAAAGAAATTAAACCATTGGATGCCTGTACTGATCTGTGCGGTTATGATTCTCATTTTAATTCTTTTGCCCACAGGTTTTGAACCAATGAATCAAACGATAGAACAAGCGGAAGACCGTATTGCCGCACGTGTGGCTTCAGTAGACAACAGCACGATAAAAAAAACAGGGGTAGTTCAATCGGGCGAGCAAAGCTGTCAAGTAGAATTGCTTTCAGGTCCTCATAAAGGCGAAGAATATACAGCTATCAATATTTTGAGCGGCTCCTTAGAGCAAGATAAAATCTATGAAAAAGGTGACAAAGCCTTGGTGCTGGTAAGCTTTCAAAATGAAAAGGTCGTTTCTGTCAGCATGATTGACCATTACCGTATTGGCGGAGAACTCATTTTGTTGTTCGTGTTTTTTGCCGTACTGATTTTGTTTGCCGGTTGGACCGGTTTGCGGGCGGTGTTATCATTTGCTTTAGCGGTGTTGGTCATTTGGAAAATTTTGATTCCCTCTTTTTTGCAGGGAATGAATCCACTGATTGTGGGAACCATGATTACCGTAATCATCACGCTGTTAACCATTGGTTTAGTCTTTGGATTTGATAAGCGTTGTCTTTCTGCCTGCGCAGGAGCAGGCGTGGGGTTGATACTGACTGCGCTGTTAGGGATTTTTTGTACCAATTGGTTTAATATTCATGGAGCCATCATGGCGTTTTCGGAGAGTCTTTTATATAGTGGTTACCAACATCTGGATTTAACACAAATTTTTATGGCTAGCATATTTATAGGATCCTCCGGAGCCATGATTGATTTAGCGGTGGATATCGCTGCTGCCACTGATGAAATTGCAGAACAATGCCCCACTCTTTCCCGTATGGAATTAATTGCTTCCGCGGTAAAGGTCGGAAAAGCTTCTATGGGTACGATGATTACAACATTATTATTAGCATATTCAGGGGGATATATTGCCTTGTTAATGGTTTTTATGGCTCAGGGGACGCCGTTGATTAATATCTTTAATTATAAATATGTGGCTTCTGAAATTATCCAAACCTTAGTGGGTTCTTTGGGGCTGGTATCCGTTGCACCGCTTACCGCTATTTTTTCCGGCATGTTTTTGTCAAGATTACAAAAAACTTCTCCTGTTATTTTTGAAACTCTGTCAGATGATGTCATAGAGGATGATACAGATGATATGGAAGATTTATGGGAAGAAGAACTTGAAACGTTAGGATAAATATAATACTGACAATAAAGAAACAGAGAGAATGATTAATTCTTTCTGTTTCTTTACTTTTATGAGATTATATTGTGAAGCGATTAAAAGATTGTTATAATTATTGATATTACAATACATTATTTAACGTAAAGTTGTTGTCTAAAAACAGGGACGAATCTTCAAACAGCACAGCTTGGTTATATTTTTTTTGGAATAATCCTGTATTTCCCGCTGGAATCTACTGTCATAATAAAAATTTCTTTTAAAGTTAAAGAAGATTTTTTGATTTTATCTTCCAGCCAAGAAATGCTTTTTCCCGATAACTGCAAAGAAGATTTTGAAATGACCCCGTCAGATACCACTACCAGTTCAATTCCTTTTCTGGGAACTTGCAGACTCATGTCTGTCGGTGTTACAGGATTATAATCTTCCTTTTTAATAACGCTGAGATTGCCGCTGGTTTCAATAATAGCATAATCGATTTCTTCCCAGTAAAAAGCTTCTTTTTGACGAAGCTGTTCAAATAAATCTTCAACCGATAGTTTTACTTTTTTTAAATTTTGTTGGTTAATTTCGCCTTTCTCAATTAAAACAATGGGTTTACCGCAGGCTAATTGACGAAATGAATTGGATTTCATCATCCAATACGAAACGATAACTTCCAACAAAACAATAATGACCATAGGGATAATGCCCAACAAAAATGGCTTGTCTTCATTTTGAATCGGCATAACGGCTAGTTCAGAAAGAATAATAGCCGCCACCAGTTCAGATGTCTGCATTTGACTGATTTGTCTTTTTCCCATAATACGAAACGCAGCTAAAATTAAAATGTAAACAATGACAGTACGAAGAATAGGAATAAACATTTTTTCCTCCTTGGCGAGAATACTATAAAATAGTATAGCCATGAATAATAAATTTATGAAATACAGAAAGAGGAGATTTTATGAATCAAACCGCTATAGCCCAAATTAAGAGAATATTGATGGCTGTTTTTTTATCGATAGGTGCGGCACTATTGATTGCGGCGGGTGTGGTGTTTTATCAGTTATCACAGGTCAAAAATATTTTTGTTCCTATAACGGCTGAAGTGTTGGATTTTTCAAATTCTTCAGACACGAAAGTGAAGTATAAGTGGGAAAATGAGAGTTATGAAAATTATATCAATTTTTTTGATTCTTCCTATCGGGAGGGAGAAGAAATTGAAGTTTACATAAATCCTGAAAATCCGGATGAGGTTGAAGTTACGATGGGATATTGGATCGGAATTGCTGTGCCGGGAGGAATAGGTTTATCCTTTTTTCTGGTGGCACTACTGATTTTATTTATCCCTAAGCATATAAAAAACAAACAAGAAAAACTGCGGCAAAAAGGAAGAAAAATATATGCACAGATAGATGATGTTTTAATCAATTATACATATAATATGAATGGGCATCACCCGTATCAGGTGATTTGTAAGTGGAAAAATCCGGAAGATGGTATAACGTACTACTTTAGGAGTCCTAATTTATGGGAGAATCCTTCTTTGCGAATGCAAGAAAAAAACATTACGGTACTGCCGGTCTATTTTAATGAAAAGCATATTAAAACTTATTTTGTGGATACAGATTCATTGATAAATCAAAGCGAAAAAAATGTATATCTCTAAAAGGATGTTAAAATGTATAGAGTATTAATTGTTGAAGATGATAGTACCATTGCCAAGGCGATTGAAAAACATATTTCCGCATGGGGGTTTACGGTAAGCCAGGTAGAAGATTTTGCCCATGTAATTGAACAGTTTGTGCAGTTTCAACCGCAATTGGTTTTAATGGATGTTTCACTGCCTTTTTTTAATGGCTACCATTGGTGCGGAGAAATTCGTAAAATTTCTAAAGTTCCTATTATTTTTCTTTCTTCCGCCTCAGAAAGTATGAACATTATCATGGCGATTAATGCAGGGGCAGATGATTTTATTGCCAAACCCTTTGATTTAGAAGTTCTCACTGCGAAAGTGCAGGCAGTTTTGCGCCGCACTTATGATTTTGCAGGGGAGAGTAGTCTTTTAGAACATAATGGAGTAGTGCTGAATATGAGCAATGCCACATTGCTGTTTGCAGGCAAGATAATAGATTTGACCAAGAACGAATATAAAATCTTACAGACGCTTTTCGAAAATAAAGGACATGCTGTCAGCCGTGATGCACTTATGACAAAATTATGGGAGAGCGATAACTTTGTGGACGAAAACAGTCTTACTGTCAATATCACGAGATTACGGCGGAAATTAGAAGAATACGGGATTGAAAATTTTATTCAAACGAAAAAAGGAATAGGTTATTTGGTAGGATGATATGAAATACAATGCGGTAAAATGGTTTTTTCTATATCTCAAAGAACGAATTCGTTCTATTGGCTTATTATTATTTTTTACATTTATCTACGCAGTGGTTTTCTATCTCTCTCGTGCAAAATTGGAGGCAGTTTTATATGCAGGCCTTCTTTGTTTGTTTTTTGGATTAATTGCTATGATATTTGACTTTATTCATTTTTACCGACATCAGCAAAATTTAATCGAACTGCAAAATCTTTCTTACTTTGATTTATCGAAATTACCGGAACCCAGAAATTTAACACAAGTGCATTATCAAAAATTAATTCGCCTGTTGGACAATCGCAATCGGAAAAGTGAAATGTCTTTTCTCCGTTCACAAAGTGAAATGATAGAGTATTACACGATGTGGGTACATCAAATTAAAACACCGATTTCTGCGATGAGATTGCTTCTACAGGGACAAGAAAAACAGGAAAATGCACAATTATTATCAGAACTTTTCAAAATTGAACAATATGTACAGATGGTGCTTTCTTATCTGCGCTTAGATGGTTCGAATGACTTTGTCATTCAAAAATATGATTTGGAAAGCATCGTCAAGCAAGCGGTGCGCAAATATGCTTCTTTGTTCATCCATCAAAAGATAAAATTGGACTTGAAACCGATTGATGCTGAGGTTTTGACAGATGAAAAATGGCTTGCCTTTGTATTGGAACAGCTTTTATCCAATGCTCTAAAATATACCCGTCAAGGCACAATCTCTATTTATATGGCATCAGAAACAAAACTGGTCATTGAAGACAGCGGAATTGGCATATCGCCCGAAGATTTGCCCAGAATGGGAGAGAAGGGCTTTACCGGATATAATGGTCGAGAACAAAAGCAGGCTACAGGTTTAGGTTTGTATTTGTGTAAAAAAGTGATGAAACGCCTTTCTCACACCATTAATTTTGAATCTGAGATCGGCAGAGGAACAAAAGTAATCTTGGGTTTTGATACATTGACTTTTTTCAGTGAGTAAAAAAATGTAATGTGACAAAAGTGTAAGGTTAAGAAAAGAAATGTAAGCCAAATGAATGGCAGAACATTTCTTTTTTTGTTAAGATAATAACATCAAAAACGTAAAGAGGTACATTCCTCTCAATAAAGGAAGGATAAAAACATGGCAATATTAGAAGTGAATCAAGTAAAAAAAATATATACCACACGATTTGGAGGAACACAGGTACAGGCCCTGTCCAATGTAACCTTCTCTGTAGAAAAAGGTGAATATGTGGCCATTATGGGCGAATCCGGTTCGGGTAAAACGACACTGCTAAACATTTTGGCATCATTGGATAAAGCGACCTCAGGTGAGGTTTTTTTAAACAGCCGTGAAATGAGTACCATTCCCGAAAAAGAGCTGGCCTCTTTCCGACGTAAAAATTTAGGCTTTGTTTTTCAGGATTTTAACTTGCTGGATACCTTTTCCTTGCAAGACAACATTTTTCTGCCCCTCGTGCTTTCCGGAGAATCTTATACCGAAATGAAGAAAAAAATAGAACCTTTGGCTAAAAAGCTTGGAATCAGCGATATTTTACTAAAATATCCTTATGAAGTTTCCGGCGGACAAAAACAAAGAGCCGCGGTATGCCGTGCCTTGATTACAAGACCTCAATTGGTGTTGGCGGATGAACCAACCGGTGCCTTGGATTCTCGTGCGTCAGACTCACTGCTGAATTTATTTGAAAATATTAATCAAGAAGGACAAACCATTTTAATGGTTACCCATAGCGTAAAGGCTGCTAGTACAGCCAAACGTGTTCTGTTTATCAAAGACGGTGAAGTGTACCATCAGCTATATAAAGGCAGAAACAGTTCTAAAGAAATGTTCCAAAAAATTTCGGATACATTGACTTTAATTGCAACAGGCGGTGAGCAGTATGAATAAGTCTTTTTATCCAAAGCTTGCTTGGAGCAATATTAAGAAGAACGGAAAAATTTATATCCCATATATGTTTATCTGTGCCGTCACAATCGGTATGTTTTATATGATTATGGCACTTTCTACCAACCCCGGCCTTGCTGATATGAGCGGCGGAATGATTATGTCCAGTATTTTGTCTTTTGGGATGGTTATCACCGGTATATTTGCTGTGATTTTACTGTTTTACACCAATAGTTTTCTGGTAAAACGCCGTAAAAAAGAATTTGGATTGTTTAATATTTTGGGCATGGAAAAACGTCATGTATCTAAAGTGATTTTCTTTGAAACATTTTATGTGGCTGTCATCAGCATTATTTGTGGTTTAGTCGGCGGAATATTATTTTCAAAGCTTGCCTTTTTACTATTGGAAAAATTGTTTGATCATACAATTACACTTTATTTTGTAGTGGCCCCTACCAATATTGCAATTACGGTTATTTTATTCTGTGTGATTTTTGTCTTGATTTTAATCAACAGTGTGATTCAAATTTACAAAAGCAACCCTATCGAACTATTGAAAAGCGGCAACGTAGGAGAAAAAGAACCAAAAGCCAAATGGATCATTTCCCTTTTGGGATTGGTTGCCTTAGGGTTTGGCTATTATCTTTCTATTACAACAAAAAATCCGGTGGCAGCCATCCAAATGTTTTTTATCGCTGTATTGCTGGTTATCCTAGGTACTTATCTTTTGTTTACGTCAGGAAGTATTAGTACACTCAAAATACTCAAGAACAACAAAGGATATTATTATAAAAGCAAGCACTTTATATCCGTATCCGGCATGATGTACCGTATGAAACAAAATGCGGTGGGATTAGCCAACATTTGTATCCTTTCTACTATGGTGTTGGTCATGATTTCAACCACGTTGTCAATGTTTATTGGTGCTGATGATATTATAAAAGAAAGATATCCAAAACAGTTTGAAATGGATGTTTCCTATCAGCCGGGCGTTGTGGAAGAATTACAGAACCTGGTTCAAACCGAAGTGGAATCGCATCATCACAAAATTACCAGTGCAGAGTCAAAAACAAGTCTATTAGTGTCCGGTGACTTAAAAGGAACAGAAATTACTGGTTTTGAAAATGATTTCAGCAGTTCAAATACGATTATGGCAAATTTCATGACAGTTGATGATTATAATGCCACTGCTGATACACAAGAGAGCTTAGAAGAAAATGAAATTATCGTATTGTGTGAAAATAGTGTGTTCGGCAATCACCAAGAGGTTACAATTTTTGGTAAGCCTTTTCTTGTGAAAAGTGAAAAATTAGGACATCGGGGAAGCGGAATTTATGTCGGTGTGATTGAAACTACCATAGTTGTTAAAGACATGTCTGTTTTAGAAAGTATCGATGCTGCACAAAAAGAAATATACGAAAAAAACAGCAATGATATAAAATATACGTATAACTGGGATATTGAGGGTACCGATGAAGAAATTCTTGCTTTGCAGACTGCTATTACTGAAAAGGCAAAGCAGAATCCACTGACAGAAAACATCTTATTGGATACACGTGCCGGTTCATGGGCTGAATTTATGGGGCTTTACGGCGGACTTTTCTTTATTGGCATATTCTTAGGAATTCTGTTTATCATGGCCACGATCCTGATTATGTATTATAAACAAATATCAGAAGGTTATGATGATAGAGAACGTTTTCAAATTATGAAAAAAGTCGGTTTATCAGAAAAAGAAGTGAAAAAAACAATCCATTCACAGGTTATCAGTGTCTTTTTCTTGCCGCTTATTGCTGCAGTAATTCATTTAGCGTTCGCTTTCCCGATTATTCTGCGTATGCTTAAAATATTTAATATGACTAACACCATGTTGTTTGTGATTTGCACTCTTGGCTGTATTTTGGTATTT
>URPG01000068.1 GCA_900549675.1 uncultured Oscillospiraceae bacterium
CATCTTGCCTAAAGCAATAATAAAAAATTCAATAAAAATAAATTTTTCCGCTTTTTGCAGTTCTTCTTTTATACGTTCAAAGGCAATTTCACCCAAAGCACAATACTCTGATCTGGTATTGGCATATACAGGGCAGTTTGCTTTTTGATTCAAATAATGCATTTGTGCTTGAATCGACGGTGCATATTCCAAAAGCTCCTCCACTTGTATATTTTGTGATTCCTGTTTTAGAAAAAAACTACTTTGGCGGTCGGCAATTTCCAAACGCTTTCTTACCTTTTTATTGACATATCCCATGCCAAACAGCACATAAATCAGCACTCCAAAAACAGGCAAAAACATAATGAGGGTAATCCACGTTATTTTATAGGCAGGGTTGCTTCGATTATTGATAATATGCAAAGAAACCGCCAATCCAAACACACTGGATAACACATAAAAAACCACAAAGTGCTGCTGTAAAAGCATAATGGCAACACCCAAAACCACCAATTGAAAGAATAAGGAAAGAGCAATATATAGCAAATGCAAACTCTCCGCACTGAACAGAACCTGCAAAAACGCATTTCGTTTCTTTTTCATAGCACTCTCCTTGTTTATTCATAAAAGGCAAATTGTGTTTTGTTTGGCACTCTTTATAGTCTGCCAAACAAAACACAAGCTTATTCTGAAATGTTATACTTTTTTTACACCGAGTGCAACCGATTCTCCGTTGATATCCCACTCAATTTTATTGGCAAAAACATCGGTAAAGACAAGTTCTTTCGCCAAAACTTCGTCTTTGATTTGTGCTTGATTTTTTTGCATAATCTCCAATACTTTTGAACTTCCGCAGGCGTACACTTCAATATTATCCATTACGTCAAAATCAGCATCACGGCGCATGGATTGAATTTTACTGATGACCTCACGCACAAAACCTTCTTCCAGCAAATCCTCTGTCAAAACCGTATCCAACACAACGGTTACGCCTCTGTCTGACACAGACGCATAGCCTTCTGCCTTGGCAGTTTCAATGATTAACTCTTCTGCTGCCAATTCCGTTTCACCAGTAGAGAGAGTGATTTTGATTTTGCCGGTGCTATCCAGTTCTTTTTTGGCTTTTTGTCCTTCCAATGCGGAAAGGGCCTCTCTAACTTCTCCGATTTGCTTGCCGAATTTACGTCCCAAAAGTTTCAATTGAGGCTTGAAAATATAGTCAGAAAACATCGCTGCGTCTTGGACAAACAGGACTTCTTTTACATTTAATTCTTCCGCAATAATCTCTTGATAGAGTTTACCTGACTCGCCCTTATCACTCTGTACAAACATCTTAGCGATGGGCTGACGGTTTTTAATGGCGGCATCATTACGGGCGGCACGGCCTAATGCCACAATTTCGAGCACATTTTCCATTTCATTTTCGAGTTCTTTATCAATCCATTCCGGTTTTACTTCCGGATAATCGCAAAGATGAACACTCTCAGGCGCATTTTGGTCAACACTGCATACCAAGTTCTGATAAATACTTTCTGCCATAAAAGGAATCATCGGTGCTGCGGTTTTAGCGGTCGTCACCAAAGCCGTATACAGTGTTTTGTAGGCATTGATTTTATCCTGTGTCAACTCTTTGCCCCAAAAACGCTCACGGCTTCTTCTGACATACCAGTTGCTGAGTTCGTCAACAAAGTCTTGCAAAACACGGGAAGCCTCTGTGATTTTATAATTTTCCAGATTTTTATCCGTTTCTGCAACCATACTGTTAAATTTTGAGACCAGCCACTTATCCATGACGGAGAGTGTTTCGGGCTTCCACTCATATTCATTCGGATTGAATTCATCAATATTGGCATACAAGACATAGAACGCATAGCTGTTCCACAGTGTGGACATAAATTTGCGCTGACCCTCCATGACAGCTTTTCCATGAAAACGGTTGGGCAGCCACGGAGCAGAATTGCTGTAAAAATACCAGCGGATGGCGTCGGCTCCATATTGTTCCAAGGCGGCAAACGGGTCTACCGCATTGCCTTTTGACTTACTCATTTTTTGTCCGTTTTCATCTTGCACATGTCCCATAACAATTACATTTTCATAAGGTGCCTGATTGAAAATAAGCGTTGAAATTGCCAACAACGAGTAGAACCAACCTCTTGTTTGGTCAACAGCCTCTGAAATGAACTTAGCCGGGAACTGCTGTTTAAATAATTCTTGATTTTCAAAAGGATAATGATGCTGTGCAAAGGGCATAGCGCCTGAATCAAACCAACAGTCAATCACCTCAGGTACGCGTTTCATCTGTTTGCCGCATTGTCCGCATTTTATCGTCACAGCATCAATATAAGGGCGGTGCAGTTCGATATCCTCCGGACAATTCTCAGACAATGATTTCAGCTCTTCGATACTGCCAATGGCATGGCGGTGTCCGCATTCACATTCCCAAATGTTCAGCGGTGTACCCCAGTAGCGGTTACGGCTGATACCCCAATCCTGTACATTTTCAAGCCAATCACCGAAACGTCCTTTACCAATGCTTTCCGGAATCCAGTTGATCGTATTGTTGTTGCGGATTAAATCATCCTTCACTGCTGTCATTTTGATGAACCAACTATCCCTTGCATAGTAAATCAGCGGAGTACCACAGCGCCAGCAATGCGGATAGCTATGCTCAAAAACAGGAGCACTGAAGAGCAGCCCTCTTTTTTCAAGATTAATTAAAACTTCTTTGTCGGCATCTTTACAGAACATCCCCGCCCAAGGTGTACTGGCATCCATTTCTCCTTTGCTGTCCACCAACTGAACAAAGGGCAGGTTGTATGCTTTTCCCACTTCAGAGTCGTCCGCACCAAAAGCGGGTGCAATATGAACCACGCCTGTACCGTCTGTTAAAGTGACATAGTCGGCACAAGTGACATAGAAGGCTTTTTCTTTTGGGTGAACAAAGTCAAATAACGGCTCGTATTCTTTATATTCTAGTTCTTTACCGGTATAGTGTTCCAGTACATCATAAGTTCCCTCGCCTAAAACAGTATCACAGAGAGCCTCTGCCAAGTAATAGGTGTGATTTTCCTCTTTCATTTTTACTTTTACGTAAGTTTCCTGCGGATTTACGCATAAAGCAACATTGGAGGGCAGCGTCCAAGGAGTGGTGGTCCAAGCTAAAATGCTGGCATCTTCCTCTTTTACTTTGAATCTCGCGATAGCAGAGCGTTCTTTTACATCTTTATAGCCCTGTGCCACCTCATGGCTGGAAAGTGGTGTGCCGCAGCGCGGGCAATAAGGCACAATTTTAAAACCTTTATACAGCAGGTCTTTTTCCCAAATTTGTTTGAGTGCCCACCACTCCGATTCAATAAAATCATTGTGATACGTGACATAAGGGTTTTCCATATCTGCCCAAAAACCCACTGTTTCGGAAAAATCTTCCCACATTCCGCGGTATTTCCAAACACTCTCTTTACATTTTTCAATAAAGGGTTCCAAACCGTATTCTTCAATTTGTTCTTTACCGTCCAGCCCCAAGAGCTTTTCAACTTCCAGCTCAACCGGCAAGCCGTGGGTATCCCAACCTGCTTTTCTCGGCACGTCATAGCCTTTCATGGCACGATAGCGAGGGATAAGGTCTTTAATGGCTCTGGTTAAAACATGTCCGATATGCGGCTTTCCGTTGGCGGTAGGAGGACCGTCATAAAAGACATAACTTTTATTGCCTTTGCGTAAGTCTAAACTTTTTTCAAATATCTTATTTTCTTTCCAAAACTTTTCGATTTGTTTTTCTCTCTGTACGAAATTCAGGTTTGTTTCTACTTTTTGGTACATATAGATTCTCCCTTTCCGATTTAAGACTTACATTTCTTATTATATTGAACAAATGCTTATTTTTTCATGGCAAAATAAAAAATCTCCGCCCTGATAACAGGACGAAGTCTTTAATTCTCTTCGCTATACCACCCATGCCAGCACATAAGCTTCCGTTAACGGTGGAAAACCGGCAAGACCTATTCACCACATCTATAGTTTTCAGCCTGCAGCTCAAGAGGGATTTTCAATATAAGGTTACTGGTATTCGGCTCTCATCTTTCCGAATTTGCTGTATCGTTCTCCATTATATTTACTGACTCTTTCATCGCCTTTATTCAATTTGAATTTATCATAACAAATTCGTATGAATTTGTCAATGTAAAAAGCCGCCAAACGCAGGTTTTTACAGGAAAATGACCCATTAAACAAAAAATTGCTTTTCCAAAGCCTTTGTTGTTTCTCCTGGCATTCCAAATTTCGCTGCTATCGGTTTACCTGATACAAAAAGCCGAACCGCATTGCTGCAATTCGACTTGCTGTTACTCTTAAAATTATCAATCCAAAGTGCCCATTCTATCAAAAGGGAACAATCTAACCACTGCTTTTCCCATGACAGAGTGTACCGATAGTGTCCCAATCACACGGCTGTCTGCGGAGTCATTACGGTTATCCCCCATGACAAAAACTTCATTTTGGGGAACAATCAAATCAAAGGTTTCACCCTTTCCCCACTGCGGTTCTTTGGTATATTTTTCTTCCTGGAATTCTCCGTTTATTTTGAGTGCTCCATTGTCTATCTCCACATGGTCACCGCCAAGGGCAATCACCCGTTTAACCAATCTTTTTCCCAAAGCGTTATCATCATCAATTACTACAATATCACCTTTTTGGGGCTTATATCCTGCCTGCCAAATAATAATATAATCTCCGTTTTGACAGGTATTTTGCATACTGACACCCTCCACAACCACGGGGCGGGCCACAAAATGAATGATAACCAAAAAAATTGTTAAATAGATTGCTGTAGTCACTATAAAAGAACGTATCTCATCAAAAGCGCTCGCCTTTTTCTCTGATGCAAGCACCTTTGTATCTTCTTGATTTTCTTCTTCCATAAACGGTGTGTTTTGATTCATGCAGCCTTCCTCTTTTTCTTACCATTTCTTTTTAGTATACAACACTTCTTCAAAGAAAGAAAGACTAAGATTGCTGTTTTGATTTCTGTGCTTTAATCACTTTCATACGGGAGAATTCTTCTCTTTCTTTTTCTTCCAGAGAATCTGTAATAAATTTGACAGAAGCCGTAAATTTTGGAATCATGATATTTTTAAGCGCATTGGCCCGTTTTTGTATTTTTTTAATGGAATCTGCCAAACGGTACACACTGTTTTCAACCTCTGCAAGCTCAGCCGTGAGCTCTTTCACCTTTAAGAATTGTTTGTATGCCTCATCCAGTGTTTCGTTGGATTTTGCCATACCATAAGGAATTTTGTGATAAACATCTGATTCTTCCAGTTTTACCAGCGGAATCTCCACACCCATCACACTTCTAAAGCTAAGCTGTAAATTGGTTTCAACCGGAACCACGCTTGCCAGTTCTTTTACAATACCAAGCGTTAAATTTGCTTTTTGCAAAGCGGCATAAGCCGTGGTATAGGTATCATCGATGACAGCTTGTATATGAGCGGCTCTGTCAATCAAAAGCATCATTTCATGAATTAAGATGTTCCGCTTTCGGTTCATCAACTCATAACCGACTTTACTCAGGCTAAGTGATTTTTTTGCGGCAATTAAATTCGCTTTGGTAGGAACTACTGCATTGGCCAAGCTTGTCACCTCCCCTTATATTTCTTCTTCCAATTCTTCATAGCTTTCCTGTTCTCTGGCTTTTTCTGCCTCTAAACGCACCGCAAGTCGCTCTTTGGCCGGTTCATAATAGCGGTCTAACAGCTCATCATCTACACGGTCCAGTTCGCCTCTTGGCAAGTATGCAAGCAGTTCCCAGCCCAAATCCAAACTCTGTTCAATACTGCGGCTTTCATAAAAGCCCTGATTGATAAAGTCATTTTCAAAGATTTTACCGAATTCAATATATCGCTTGTCACTGGGTGACAACTCTTCTTCACCAATAACAGATGCTAATGAACGGGCCTCTGCCACTTTAGAACAGGACGCAAACAACTGACTTGATAATGCGGCATGGTCTTCTCTGGTAAAGCCCTCGCCGATACCGTCCTTCATCAAACGGGAAAGGGAAGCAAAAACATCAATCGGCGGGTAAATGCCTGCATTGCCAAGCTCTCTGTCCAGCTGAATCTGGCCCTCTGTAATGTAACCGGTTAAGTCCGGCACAGGATGCGTCACGTCATCGTTGGGCATACTGAGAATCGGCAGCTGTGTGACACTGCCCTTTTTGCCGCGAATCATGCCGGCTCTTTCATAAAGAGAGGCAAGGTCACTGTACAAATAACCGGGATATCCTTTTCGACCCGGAATCTCCCCTTTACTGGAAGAAAACTCACGCAAAGCCTCACAGTAACTGGTCATATCCGTCATGATAACCAAGACATGCTTGCCCAACTCAAAAGCAAGATACTCTGCCGCCGTCAAAGCACAGCGGGGTGTTAGCGTACGCTCGATAATCGGATCGTTAGCAAGGTTCAAAAACATAACAACGTGGCTGAGAACACCGCTTTCATCAAAGCTGCGGCGGAAATATTCTGCAACGTCCTGTTTTACACCCATGGCCGCAAACACGATACAAAAATCATCATCACTGTTGACATCGGCAATTTTAGCTTGACGGGCAATCTGCACTGCCAGTTCATTGTGCTTCATACCTGAGCCTGTAAAAATCGGCAGTTTCTGTCCACGAATCAATGTCATAAGCGTATCGATTGAAGAAATACCTGTATTGATATAGTTCTGCGGATATAAACGTGAAACAGGGTTAATGGAACTCCCGTTAATATCCATCTTTTTCTGCGGGAAAATATCCCCTAAGCCGTCAATTGGTTCACCGGCACCATCAAAAACACGCCCCAGAATTTCAGGAGCCAACGACAGTTCCATGGGATGACCGGTAAAACGAATTTCCGTATTGTCAAGCGCCATACCGTTGGTGCCTTCAAATACCTGAATGGTTACACGTTCGCCGTCGATTTGTACAATTCTGCCTTTTCGTGTGGTACCGTCTTCCAACTCAATGGTGACCACTTCTTCAAAAGAAACGCCTTTAACTTGGTCCAGCACAATCAGTGAGCCTTTAATTTCTTTCAGCCCTACATATTTTACAATCATACTGTTCCTCCTTGCACGGCCGCCAATTTTTCATCAATTTCTTTTATATAGTTATCAAACAATTCGAGGCGGTCATTGGGAATATCGTATTTCATCTTTACAATTTTTTCAAATAAACCTGTTTCTGTTACGACGGAAATGGGTCTGCCCTGTGCAATGATTTGAGCGGCTTTTTGTTCTAAATGAAGAATCACCTGCATCATTTTCTTTTGCTTTTCCAGTGAAACATAAGAATCTTCTTGGTGGAAAGCATTTTGCTGTAAGAAACCGACTCGAATCGCTCTGGCTGTTTCCAACGTCAGTTTTTGGTCGTCAGGTAAAACATCCGCACCAATCAGACGCACAATTTCCATAAGTTTATTTTCTTCTTGCAAAACGGAGGCTATTTTATGACGATATTTCAAAAATTCCGAACCCAAATGCTCTTTATACCAAGCATCTAAATCCTGCTGATATTCGCTATAGCTGTCAATCCAGTTAATGGCAGGATAATGTCTTGCATAAGCCAATGATTTATCCAGTGCCCAAAAACAGCGGGTAAATCGTTTGGTATTCTGTGTGACAGGCTCTGAAAAGTCATTGCCTGCCGGTGAAACTGCGCCGATAATGGAAATGGAACCTTCACCGCCGCTCAAGGTTTTGGCAAATCCCGCACGTTCATAGAATTCTGCCAAACGGCTTGGCAGGTAAGCGGGAAAGCCCTCTTCAGCGGGCATCTCTTCCAACCGTCCGCTGATTTCACGCAGTGCCTCTGCCCAACGCGAGGTGGAGTCTGCCATAACGGCAACATGATAGCCCATATCACGATAATATTCGGCCAAGGTAATCCCTGTATAGATTGAAGCTTCACGGGCGGCCACAGGCATATTACTGGTATTGGCAATCAATACGGTTCTGTCGGTCATAGGACGACCGCTCTTGGGGTCAATCAGTGCACTGAATTCTTCCAGAACCTGACTCATTTCATTGCCTCGTTCTCCGCAGCCGACGTAAATAATCAAATCGGCGTCACACCATTTGGCAAGCTGATGCTGTGTCATGGTTTTGCCGGCTCCAAATCCACCGGGAATCGCTGCTGCACCACCTTTGGCAATCGGAAACAGTGTATCGATAACACGCTGGCCGGTAATCAGCGGAATGGTACTTTCCATTTTTTTCTGCACCGGCCGGGGCATACGAATCGGCCAATTGTGATACAACTGAATCTCTTTATTTTCGCCGTCCTCTGTTTCAATGGTCATGACGGATTCTTTTAGTGTATACTTACCATTTTCTTTTACGCTGACAACCTTACCGCTAAGATTCGGTGCAAGCATAAAACGGTGTTCAATTGCGGGCGTTTCAGGGCAGACTGCGAAAATGTCGCCTGCCTTCAACTCATCGCCAACAGAAACCTTAAACGTCACATCCCATTCTCTGTCTAAATCCAAAGAAGAAACATGACTGCCTTTGGTGATGAAAGCGCCGCCGGATTTTTCCAACTCTTTTAGGGGTCTTTCAATCCCGTCGAAAATATTATTTAAAATGCCGGGTCCCAGCATCAGCGTCATCAGACTGCCGGTACCCTCAACCGGTTCGCCGGGTTTCAGTCCTGTGGTTTCTTCATAGCACTGAATGGTGGTCAGTTCATCACTAATATGAATAACTTCACCAATCAGGCGCTTTTCGCCGATATAGACCATCTCCATCATCGAAAAGCTTTTTGTTCCACGCACTGTCACAACCGGACCGTTGATTCCAAAAACTACATTATTTCTCATGTTTTCCCTCTTCACACTACCGATAGGCCAGATTGTATTTCAAACCACTCTTCTTGATCTTTCAACAAAGAATCCAGGCTTTGGTCAACCATTTTTCCCAAGCTGTCACTTTTAACGCGAAGACCTCCGATATGAATGTTAGCATCAATCTGAAAAGTACAGGGTTTACCAAAACTTTCACGAATGGCAGGTTGAAAACCCTCATCCGCTTTTCTCATGACAAACACAACATCGTCCGTTTGAAATAAGCTTTTTACTTTCTCAACTTGTTTCAGCAAA
>URPG01000069.1 GCA_900549675.1 uncultured Oscillospiraceae bacterium
TAAAAATTTGGTGGATTCCCTTGGCTAAAGCTTTTGCAATGATAGCAGTAGAATTTGTCAACCAAATTTCATCCTGTGGATTATCGTGATAAGCGGTTTCGACCAACAAGGAGATTGCCCTGGTTTTACGAAGCTCATCCCAAGCTGTTACTGCCGATGTACGGACAAGCGAGGGTTCAGGATAAATTTCCCGATAGCAATCAGCCAAAAGTTTGGCATATTTCTTGCCCTTATCATCATGCTCATAATAGAAAACACAGGCGCCTTTTTGCATGCCTTCGCTTTCAGCAGAGCGAAGCGCAATATGCAAACTTACCCCCAATGCATTTGACTGCCGAATAACCGCCGGCAATCCTACCTCTTGGGGAGAAATAATGGTTTCAATAGGAGATAACAAGAGTTCTCGCTGTAATTGATCGGCAATTTTATTCATCCAAAAGATTTCATCGCCCCCATTGGGATAAACTCTTTTTCTTTTGGGCAGGCTGACATAGATTCTATCCATTTTCATGCTCCTTTCTGTTTTTTATTTTTCTTCTTTTGGATTTTTTATGGGCGGTACGGTTTTCTGATTTTGATAAACGGGGAGTTTCATTCTTTTTTCAAAAAATTCTTGACTGCTGATACCGGAGGGACGCACAAAGCGCCCTAAGTTATATAAAGAATTTACATTTCTGCTGATTTTGCTGATTTTTTCGGCTGAAGTGAGTGTTGAGGAAAAACCAAGCTCTTTTATAATGTCGGGCGTTTCATCACTGAGTGCACCAAAAGGATAGGCAAAGGCGGTAGGTCTTTTTCCTACATTTTTTTCAATTTCCTCCTGTGCTTTGAGCAAGTCATTTTCAAGTGCTGAACGATATGCTTCTTCTGATTCTCCGGATTTTCTTTTTACCCCTTTTCTAGCTCCGATTGTGTGCATATCATAGCTATGATTTTGAATTTCTACTAAACCGGAATCATTCATTTCTTTCAGCATATCCCAAGTCAAATGAGAGTAGTAAGCATTCTCTTCGCCAGATTCTGAAAACAATTCTGTTACAGACACAATAGGGGAAACCACAAACTTGCAATTCAGCCGCTCTGCAATCTCCATGGCGTACAGATAATTATTGTAATATCCGTCGTCGAAGGTAATCATAACTGGTTTTGGCGGCAGCTGCTTACCGTTGACATAGTCAATTAAATCCTGTACGACAACGGTTTCATAACCATTTTGTTTTAAATAACGTAAATCACTTTCAAAGTCGTCGGGCGAAATCACATATTCGCCGTGCCGGCTGACATCTTTTAAAAGAGAATGGTACATTACAATAGGCAAATCGATTTCTTCCTGCTGCGTTGTGGCAGACACGGGAAGATTTTGTGAATGATGTTTTATACTGATAAGGGCAATTATGCTTGCCACCAATACAATAAAAGAGATACAAAGCAACTTGAAATTTACTTTAATGATACCGTATTTCCACCGCTTGGTCATCTGACCACCACCTTCTTATACATAGATAGTCACAGGACTTGTCAATTATTCTTAATTCATAATTTGTACACAAATTCTAGTCAAAATTCTTACAAAGTTTTGTTTTTGTTGACTTTTAAATTGCCGCATGGTAAAGTAAAAATAGAGTTGTTTATCCCAGATTTACTCCTAATTATAAACAACTGACCATTGTTTTCTGGGATATTGCCGTTGTGCAGCACGGTAACAGACCGGAGGGTAAAGATTCTTTCCGTGTTAAAAGAATCCTTATACCTCCGGTCTGTTGTGTCTTGGGAAAAATTGCTTCTCTACCGGTCCGTTACACCGAAGATGAGATAACTTTATCGACAGCACGATTTTGTGTTGGAAAGGCAAGGTATATTTATGAAAAAGAGCAAAACAAAAAAGGGACATATTTGGCGCTTTTATCCCTTTACAAAAGGTTTTCGGTTTTGTTTTATTGTTTCGGCACTGGCACTGCTGTTTTCTGTCATTACCAGTTATATGACGCCCCAAGTGATACGCTTTACAGTAGATTCTGTCATTAATGACACCCCTTTTCAACTGCCGGCTTTTTTGTCCTCTTGGATAGAGCAGTTGGGAGGACGCGAATTTTTGCGTCAAAATATTATAGTATGCGCGGCGGTGAGCCTTTTATTTGCCGTTCTTTCGGGTGTTTTCAATTACTTATATCGTATGAGTATTGCTAAAGCCAGTGAAGGGACCGCAGAGGTCTTGCGCAACACGTTGTTTGATCATATTCAAAAACTGCCTTTTGCATGGCATGATCAGCACCAAACCGGAGATATGATTCAGCGATGCACACAAGACGTCAATATGATTTTAAACTTTATCAAGGGACAATTGCTTGAAATTATCCGCACGTTTTTGTTATTGACAGTTTCTCTTGTCATGATGTTCACCATGAACGTAAAGCTTTCTTTAATTATTTCAGCTTTTTTACCGATTTTAATTGTATCTTCGCTGGTGTTTTTTGTTCTTACGGGTAAAAAGTTTTTGCAGGCGGATGAAGCGGAAGGCGCTTTAACCGCATTGGTGCAGGAAAATTTGACAGGAGTACGTGTAGTGCGGGCGTTTGGACGTGAACGCTTTGAAATTGAAAGATTCCGTGAAAAAAACAACGATTTTACTAATTTTTGGATTCATTTAAGTAAACTGATGAGCTTAAATTGGGGCTCAGGTGACTTTTTAGCACGGCTTCCTGTATTGGCTGTTATTATTGCCGGCATCATTTTGGTAGCAAACGGTGAAATTACAATGGGTGAATATATCACATTTTTTGCTTACACAGAAATGATTGTATGGCCGGCACGAAATCTCGGCAGAGTTCTGGGAGAGCTGAGTAAATCAGAAATCAGTGCTGCCAGACTGCTTGAAATATTAGATGCTGAAGAAGAAAAAGACTGTGAAAATCCGCTTACACCCCCCATGGACGGTGACATCATATTTGAAAATGTCAGTTTTTCCTATCCTGCCTCTCAGCCTGTACTTAAAAATGTTTCCTTTACTATCCCCGCGGGTTCTACCTTTGGTATTTTAGGAGCGACCGGCAGCGGAAAGTCGACTTTGATTTATTTATTAGACCGATTATATGAACTTCCTGAAAACCAAGGAAGAATTACCATAGGCGGAGTGCCTGTTCAAAAAATTCAGTTGGCACATTTGAGAAAAAACATTGGTGTGGTTTTACAAGAGCCATTTTTGTTTTCCAAATCCTTTCAAGAAAGTATTGCAGACGGTGCGGATACCTCTGAGCTTTCTAAAGTTCGTCATTATGCCAAGCTTGCTGTTATTGATGATGCGATTACAGGTTTTTCAGAAGGTTATCAAACGCCTATCGGCGAACGCGGTGTGACCATTTCCGGTGGGCAAAAGCAAAGGGTTGCCATTGCACGTATGCTTATGCAGGATACGCCCATTAAAATCTTTGACGATTCTCTTTCTGCGGTTGACATGGAAACAGATGCCAAAATCCGCCATTCTCTCAATCAAAATGTCAAAGGAACAACGATTTTAATTGCACACCGCATTACCACCCTGATGAATGCTGACCGTATTTTGGTACTGGATAAAGGAGAGGTGAGTCAAATTGGTACACACCAAGAATTAATTTCGCAGGATGGAATTTATAAACGTATTTATGACTCACAAAGTGCTTCTCAAAACTCTTAAAAAGCACAAGTGATTTTTGGTCTGCTTTCAGACCCTGATGAGGTGACTATGAAAGAACAAAAACAACAACAGAAACGCATGCGTTTTTCTTCCCTTAAAACATGGATGAGAATCTTACCGTTTCTCAAACCCTATAAAAAGCATTTAATTGCCATTGGAATTTTTATGGTGGTGAATGCCGCCATTGATGTTTTGTTTCCCATTTTGGCCGGTTATGCAGTAAACCGATTTGTGGAACCAAAACAAACACAAGGTCTGCCTGCTTTTGTGCTGACCTATGCCGGCATCGTCATTGCACAGACGATTTGTACGATTTCATTTTTACGCCACGCTCTTTTTGCGGAGGTCAAGATTGGACGAGATTTGCGTTTTGCCATATTTGAGCATTTGCAAAAACTAAGCTTTTCTTATTACAACACGACACCCGTCGGCACTATTTTATCCCGTGTTATGAGCGATACCGAACGTATCAGCGCTTCTTTTACATGGAGTTTAGTGGATATTTGTTGGAGTTTCACCTATATTATCGGCTGTATGGGGGTTATGCTGTTCATCAACTGGAAACTTGCTTTGATGATTATTTTAATTATTCCGGTAATTGCGGTGGTAACCACTAAATTTCAGAAAAATATTTTACAAACTAACCGTGAAGTGCGGCAGATAAACTCGGAGATGACCCGTCATTACAACGAGGGAATTTCCGGTGCCAAAACCTCTAAAACGATGGTGATCGAAGACAAAAACACCCATATGTTTAAAACGGTTACCCAAAAAATGCGTGCAAAATCGGTTCACTTGGCTTTTTTAAGCTCTGTCTATGTGCCGATTATCGTATTCTTGACCTCTTTAGCGGTGGCTTTTGTGCTGACCTACGGTGGAGAAATGGCTCTTACGCAATGGATTAGCATTGGAACGCTGACCATTTTCATCAACTATGCACTGATTATTTCAGACCCGGTACAAAGTCTTGCCAATACGCTGACCAACTTCTTCTCCACACAGGCTAATGTGGAGCGTGTTTTTCAATTGCTTGACTTGCAGCCTGAAATTACAGATAGCCCGGAGGTTATTGAAAAATATGGTACCTCGCTCAACCCCAAGACAGAAAACTGGGAGCCCATTGAGGGGCGTATCACTTTTGAGAATGTTTCCTTTATGTATTCAGACGGAACAGAATATGTGTTGGAAGATTTTAATTTGGAGATTCCCACAGGTACCACAATTGCGATTGTCGGCGAAACCGGAGCGGGAAAATCTACCTTGGTCAATCTTGCCTGCCGTTTTTTTGAACCCACCAAAGGACGTATTTTAATTGACGGCAGGGATTATAAAGAACGCAGTACGCTTTGGCTGCACAGCAATATCGGCTATGTCCTGCAAACGCCCCACCTGTTTTCGGGATCGATTCGGGAGAATATTCGATATGGCAGATTAGATGCCACTGATGAAGAAATCATTGAGGCGGCAAAATTGGTAGGCGCACATGATTTTATCATGAATACAGAAAAAGGCTATGACAGTGAAGTAGGTGAAGGAGGCGGACAATTGTCTACCGGTGAAAAACAATTGATTTCGTTTGCCCGTGCTGTTCTTGCCAATCCGCGTATTTTTGTGTTAGACGAGGCGACCGCTTCCATTGATACGCATACAGAGCAAATGATTCAAAAGGCGATTTCTAAGCTTTTAGACAATCGAACCTCTTTTTTAATTGCTCACCGCTTGTCAACTATTCGGCGTGCTGATTTAATCTTAGTAGTGAAAAACGGAAAAATCATTGAGCGGGGCACTCATCAAGAGCTCATGACGCAAGGCGGTTATTACGCTGATTTATATAACAAACAATTTGAAACAGAAATGGCTGAAACTGTTTTTGCATCGCAATAATCCTTTCCCAAGTATAAAAACTTATCATCAATAAACAAGAAAAGCCTCTTTAAGTAAAAATGAACTGCGCCCCTTTAGTGAGAAAGTATGGTATACTGAAATAACTAAAGGGGTGCAGTTCATTTTAGTAAAGGGCAATGGTTCTTTTCGTATATTTTGATAGGGGAAAGATAGGATTCCCAATAATCAATCTGTTGGATTGGTAGAATATTTTTTATCATTTTACATACAACGAAAGGTTTCCCTTTCAAGCTAATCATTGTTTTCCGGTGAGGTGATAGAGTAATGGTTCTTTCACAGACATTGAAATATCGTTTCAGGACATTGACTGTGGCTGTATCAAAAAGTACAAAAATCGCCATAAATTAAGTCAGTTCAGAACTTTTTCCATGTGTTTTATAATCTCCATAAATAGCAAGCATTTCAGATGAAAACCCATTGTGGTCTTCAATGATGAGGGTAGGCTCTATCACCAAGCCGCTTTTACCGCCTTTTCTGCATTCCAGTAAAAATAAAGAGGGCTTGCTGTCTAAGCGTTGTTGGACCAATCGCAGGCGCTTAGGCTCTAAGCCGCAGTTGTGAAAGATGTTCATGGCATCCGTCAACCTTTCAGGACGTTGACAAATACAGAATCGTCCGCCGAATTTTAAAGCGTAGCGCACACTTTTGGCTAATTCCTCTAAAGTTAGAGTTTCTTCGTGCCGTGCTGTTTTATGGGATATATCCTGATTTTGCAAACCTGCTCCAATCGCCTTGTAGGGGGGATTACAGGTAATTAAGTCAAATGTTTCGGATGAGAATAGTTCTTGTGGTTTACGTAAATCGGCATGGTGAAGAAAGATATTGGAAAATCCATTTCGTTTTAAAGAAGCCTTGATTTGTTCCGCCGCATTTTCTTGAATTTCCACCGCATGAATTTGCTTTGGCTCAAAACGAATTTTCCAAAAAAAAGCAATTAAACCACAGCCGCTGCCAAAATCAGCACAGATGTCTTTTCTTTTGGGGGCTGAAAAATGAGCAAGTAAAATGGTGTCGGTATTGAAGGTGTGCTGTGGCGTGACGAGAATATAGTGATTTTGTGAAATAGGCTCCCACTTTTGCAAATGCTTCATAATATTCTTCCTTTAAATATGGGTGTCATAGATTTACAATTCATTTAGAATAAAAAAGCGGAGCCTGCCATTCAAGCTCCGTTTCTTTTTCATTTCACTTTCCTATGTAGAGATCCTTATGCTTGAGGAGCGTCTACCGGACATACGCTGGCACAAGCACCGCAGTCGATGCAGGTATCAGCATCAATCACATATTTGCTGTCGCCTTCTGTAATAGCGTCTACGGGGCAGTTATCGGCACAAGCACCGCAGGAAATGCATTCATCATTAATTGTATAAGCCATAATCTTACACCTCCATAAATATACACAGAGCATTTTCACAAGGTTACAATTGTCCATGCTCTTGATAAGGTATATTCTATCATATTTTGAGAAAAAATCAATACTTTTATCGCTTTCTATCGGAGTGTTTAGGAGAGCAGCATACGGTCATTGTTCAATTTTTCACCGCTTTGTGTTCTGAATTTTTCCAGCAGTATTTCTACCGTCATATTATCCCGTTCTTCCCCTTGAATATCCATTACGATTTTGCCGTGCTGCATCATAAGGGTGCGGTCGCCATACGTTAGGGCATTATCGATGTTGTGGGTAATCATCAAAGTGGTAATCTGATGTTGTTTGGTGATTTTTTGTGTGAGCTTTAATACCTTATCTGCGGTTGAAGGGTCTAAAGCCGCGGTATGTTCGTCCAATAAGAGCAAATTCGGTGTGGCAATGGTAGCCATTAAAAGCGTAATAGCTTGTCTTTGACCGCCGGAGAGCAAGCCGACCTTTGTTTTTAAGCGACTTTCCAGTCCTAAATCCAGTGATTTTAAATATTCTTCAAATAGGGGGATATTTTTTTTACTGATTCCGGGTCTTAGTCCTCTTCTGCCGCCCCTTAAAAAAGCCAGTGATAGGTTTTCTTCAATTGTCATGTTGGGGGCAGTACCCATTAATGGGTCTTGAAAAAGGTGGCCCAATACTCTGGCCCGCTTATATTCGGGAAGATAGGTGATGTCTTTTCCGCCTAGCTCAATCCGGCCGCTGTCCGGCAGATGAGTGCCCGCAATGAGGTTCAATAGGGTTGATTTTCCCGCACCGTTTCCGCCGATAATGGTGATGAACTCACCCTTGGGAACCTGCAAACTGAGAGAAGCAATTGCCGTACGTTCATTTTGTGTGCCGGCATGGAATGTTTTGCTGATGTTGTTAATGTTTAGCATGGTTTTCTCTCCTTTTCTGACGTGACAGCAAGATGAAATCTCGTATAGCCGGATAAGAAATGGCGGCGACCACAATGAGGGAAGAAAGCAGCTTCATGTCAGAGGCTGTAATTTGGAGAAACTTTAGGGCCGCAGAATTATTATGCTGTAGCACAAAGGCAATGATAATACGATAAAGAATTGAGCCGCAGAGAACAGAAATTAAACCTGTGAGCATGTTCTTCTTGTGAAAGAAAAACTGAATGAGATTGCCAATTAATACTTCACCGATAATCAAAGAGGCAAGTCCTGTTACGACAACGCCAATTCCCATACTGGCGTCTGCGGCTTGCTGATATTGGGCCAGTACAGCGCCCGAAACACCGACAAGGGCATTGGCAATGACCAAACCAAGGGTTTTCATGAATCCGACATTAATAGAGGAAGAGCGAACCATGTTTTCGTTGTCACCTGTGGCGCGAATGGAAAGCCCCAATTGCGTGCCGAAGAAAAGGACGAGCAAAACCACAACGATTACCAATAAAATGGAAATAAAAACAAGCTTGCCATATGCTCCGAAATGGCGAGAGAAGAAGTCGAAAATATTGGCTTGGTTAATCGAATTGGCACTCGCCTTATTGTCCATAACCTTAAGATTAATGGAATAAAGAGCCGTCATAGTGAGAATACCCGCTAGAATTGATTGAATGCGAAGCTTAGTCTGCAAAAAAGCAGTGATAAAACCGGCGGCGGCACCGGCAAGCAAGGCAATCAACAGACCCAGCCAAGGGTGACCTGCAATGGTGAGCATAATAGAAGCCGCCGCTCCCAATGTGAAACTGCCGTCTACCGTGAGATCGGCAAGATTTAAAATTCGATAGCTTACAAAAAGTCCGGCGGCAACTAAGCTGTAGATGAGCCCCAGCTCAATTGCTCCCATGAACGCAACTGCTGTCATAATGTCACTCCAAATTGATAAGATAGCCGGCTCTGTTTCCGTTTACAGAAAAAGAGTCGGCTTGAGATGTATGGCGGAAAAATAAATTATTCAAAGACAATGGCACCAGCTAAAACCTCTTCGGGGAAATCAATTTCCAAATCTTTTAACGTAGTGGTGTTGATATAAGTATCGTAGGTTTCAAAAAATTTGACGGGAACTTCTGATACGGACTTTCCGACCAAAAGCTGTTGTACTTGGTCAGCGGTTTCTTCCCCTAATTTGGTGTAGTCAATTCCGATAGCGGCTAAAGCCCCGTCTTTTACCATA